>NZ_VMMY01000009.1:0-1066 GCF_013277455.1 Streptococcus sp. 5346 | reverse complement strand
GTCTCCGGTGTTTCTCCTGTTTTCGGTTGTGGAGTCTCCGGTATTTCAACTACTTTTGGTTTTGTTCCGACTGTAATAATTTCCTCTGTTGGTTCTTCTCTTACTACTGTTGGAGTGTTCTCTGTCACAGTTCCGTCTGTTGGATTCATTGTGTAGGTTGTAGTTGTTGTTTCTTTCCCTTTTACTCCCGCTTGTGTAGTTTCTCGATAATCTTTATCTTTTGTATTATCTTCTACATAACGTGTTGTATATGGAATTGGTGTTTCAACTACTTTTGGTTTGGTTCCGACTGTAATAATTTCCTCTGTTGGTTCTTCTCTTACTACTGTTGGAGTGTTCTCGGTCACAGTTCCTGTGTTTGGATCCATTGTGTAGGTTGTAGTTGTTGTTTCTTTCCCTTTTACTCCCGCTTGGGTAGTTTCTCGGTAATCTTTATCTTTTGTATTGTCTTCTACATAACGTGTTGTATATGGAATTGGTGTTTCAACTACTTTTGGTTTTGTTCCGACTGTAATAATTTCCTCTGTTGGTTCTTCTCTTACTACTGTTGGAGTGTTCTCTGTTACAGTTCCTGTATTTGGATCCATTGTGTAGGTTGTAGTTGTTGTTTCTTTCCCTTTTACTCCCGCTTGGGTAGTTTCTCGATAATCTTTATCTTTTGTATTATCTTCTACATAACGTGTTGTATATGGAATTGGTGTTTTCTCTACTTTTGGCTGTGTTCCCTTCTTAACAACACGAGTTACAGGGTCTGTTGTTACTGAAGTTGGTTCATTTGCAGTCACTTCACCTGTTGTTGGGTTTAGTTCATAAGTAGTTGTCTTAACAGTTTCACCATTTTTACCTGCTGTTACTTCTTCTTCTGTTCCTTCTGGAACTGAGTCATCACGTTCATAACGAGTTGGGAATGGAATTGGTGTTTTTTCTACTTTTGGCTGTGTTCCCTTTTTAACAACACGAGTTACAGGGTCTGTTGTTACTGAAGTTGGTTCATTTGGAGTTACAACACCTGTAGTTTCATCAATATTGTAAGTCGTAGTCTTAACAGTTTCACCATCCTTACCTG
>NZ_VMMY01000008.1:0-72828 GCF_013277455.1 Streptococcus sp. 5346 | reverse complement strand
TCAGAGACAGTCATACCCAGCTGATGGCTGGCAAATTCAGAGCTTAAAACATGTTGGTGAACTAAATCAAGAAAGGTAAAAATTTGTCCTTCAATTTTCCCTCGCTCTAGTCCCTGTTCAATACCTTCTGCTCGCCCTCGTTCTAAGCCTTTTTCCTCCGCTTGTTCCAAGGCATAGTCGTGTGCTAATAATGCCTGTTCTTCACGCATACGTAGTTGACTAAACATCTTCCTGTCCTCCTCGGACCAGCTCTTGTAGTCCAGCAGTTGGTCTGCTTGGCTGATAGCTCGCTCGGGTTGCTGGGTAAAGGGTTTGTTCCCGAAAAACTCCAACCACGGCTTGCGAACCTCATCTTTGCTGGTTTCTCTGTACTTTTTTAGTTCCAAGAATGCCATCTTTACTAGATGGTTTTCCTGTCCATTGTTTGTAATTGTTAAAACTTCACCTGTCGTGTCCTCGCGCATGCTAAAACTGTGGAAAGCTAGATCATCTTGGAAATAATTACTATCCACAATAGCTATTGCGTAAACAGGCGCGATATGCTTGTAACTCTGGTGAGTATCACCTTCACGTTGGCGAATTTTTTCTAGGTTTTGATTGACCTGACTACATAGATAAGCCCATAGGCGATTGATGAAAAAATTCTGATGATGAACTTGAATCTCAATAATTACTTGCGTTCCATTGTCCAACTCCGCCAAGACGTCTATACTGGTATAGAAATCCTGAGCCGAGTAGGGTAGAGAAGGCAAGACATGAATGTTACTCCCCTCCAAAATGGTCACATTTTTTGCTGGTAAATCCAGCATATCGCGAATAAATTGACAAGTGATTTCTGGATTGCTGAAAATTTTCTTAGCAACCAAGTCATTGGTTGGGCTGATGCCCGGATGACGTACAGTCATATTTCTTCTCCTTTCATTATAGCACATTTTTAAATCTAGATTTACTAGATTTGATGCTTCTATCTATTTATTCGGAAAAAGTGTGAAAAATATTGGGTATGGCTCTTCCCAATGGTATTTTTTGATGCTTTCCTTTATAATGGGTGTATGGATAAGAAAAAATTATTATTGATTGATGGGTCTTCTGTTGCTTTTCGGGCGTTTTTTGCGCTCTATCAGCAGTTGGATCGTTTTAAGAATGCGGCTGGTTTGCATACCAATGCGATTTATGGTTTCCAGTTGATGTTGAGTCATTTGTTGGAGCGAGTTGAGCCTAGTCATATTTTAGTAGCCTTTGATGCGGGAAAGACGACCTTCCGGACAGAGATGTATGCGGACTATAAGGGTGGTCGGGCTAAGACTCCTGATGAGTTTCGTGAGCAATTTCCCTTCATTCGTGAGTTGCTGAATCATATGGGAATTCGTCACTATGAGTTGGCTCAGTATGAGGCGGATGACATCATTGGGACGCTGGATAAGCTAGCTGAGCAGGATGGTTTTGATATTACCATTGTCAGTGGGGACAAGGATTTGATTCAGCTGACGGATGAGCATACGGTGGTTGAGATTTCCAAGAAAGGTGTGGCTGAGTTTGAGGCCTTTACGCCAGATTATCTCATGGAAAAGATGGGTATCACACCGACTCAGTTTATCGATCTCAAGGCGCTCATGGGTGATAAGTCGGATAATATCCCTGGGGTGACTAAAATCGGTGAAAAGACAGGTATCAAGCTCTTGCTGGAGCATGGTTCTCTTGAGGGGATTTATGAAAATATTGATGGGATGAAGGCTTCTAAGATGAAGGAAAATCTCATCAATGATAAGGAACAGGCCTTTTTGTCGAAAACACTGGCGACCATTGATACCAAGGCACCGATTGAGATTGGTTTGGAGGATTTGGTCTATAGTGGTCCAGATGTGGAAAATCTTGGGAAATTCTACGATGAGATGGGCTTCAAACAGCTCAAGCAGGCTTTAAATGTATCGTCAGCTGATGTGACTGAGAGTTTGGATTTTACTATTGTTGACCAAATCAGTCAAGATATGCTGAGTGAAGAGTCTATCTTCCATTTTGAGCTTTTTGGTGAGAATTACCATACGGATGATTTGGTTGGTTTTGCTTGGTCTTGTGAAGATAAGCTCTATGCCACAGACAAGCTTGAGCTTTTGCAAGACCCGATTTTCAAGGACTTTTTAGAAAAAACACCTCTGAGAGTTTATGACTTCAAGAAGGCTAAAGTTCTCTTGCATCGTTTGGGTGTGGATTTGCAGGCGCCTGCTTTTGACAGCCGTTTGGCTAAATACCTCCTTTCGACTGTGGAGGACAATGAAATTGCGACCATCGCTAGTCTTTATGGTCAGACTTATTTGGTTGATGATGAGACTTTCTATGGTAGGGGTGTCAAGAAGGCCCTTCCTGAACGCGAGAAATTCTTAGAACATTTGGCACGTAAGATTGCAGTTTTGGTTGAGACTGAGCCTGTTTTACTTGAAAAACTCAGTGAAAATGGGCAATTAGAGCTTCTTTATGATATGGAGCAACCTCTGGCTTTTGTCCTTGCTAAGATGGAAATTGCTGGGATTACGGTCAAGAAAGAGACCTTGCTTGAGATGCAGGCTGAAAATGAGCTTGTCATTGAAAAACTGACTCAGGAGATTTACGAGCTGGCTGGTGAGGAGTTTAATATCAACTCGCCTAAGCAGTTGGGAGTGCTTCTCTTTGAAAAATTGGGTCTTCCTCTGGAATACACTAAGAAAACCAAGACAGGTTATTCGACAGCGGTGGATGTCTTGGAACGCTTGGCTCCTATTGCGCCAATTGTTAAGAAAATCCTGGATTACCGTCAGATTGCCAAGATTCAATCCACTTATGTAATTGGCTTGCAGGACTGGATTTTGGCTGATGGCAAGATTCATACGCGCTATGTACAGGATTTGACCCAGACTGGGCGTCTGTCTAGTGTGGATCCAAACTTGCAAAATATTCCTGTGCGTTTGGAGCAAGGTCGTCTCATTCGTAAGGCTTTTGTGCCTGAGTGGGAGGATAGTGTGCTACTCAGCTCGGACTATTCACAGATTGAATTGCGTGTTTTGGCGCATATTTCTAAGGATGAGCACTTGATTAAGGCCTTCCAAGACGGGGCAGATATCCATACTTCGACAGCTATGCGGGTCTTTGGCATTGAGCGTCCTGAGGATGTGACTGCAAACGACCGTCGCAATGCCAAGGCGGTCAACTTTGGAGTGGTTTACGGGATTTCAGACTTTGGTTTGTCTAATAATCTGGGCATCAGCCGTAAGGAAGCCAAAGCCTATATTGATACCTACTTTGAACGCTTCCCAGGCATCAAAAACTACATGGATGAAGTGGTGCGTGAGGCGCGTGATAAGGGCTATGTAGAGACCCTCTTTAAGCGTCGTCGTGAGTTGCCAGATATCAATTCGCGTAACTTTAACATTCGTGGTTTTGCGGAGCGGACGGCTATTAACTCTCCTATCCAGGGTTCGGCAGCAGATATTCTCAAGATTGCTATGATTCAGCTGGATAAAGCCTTGGTTGCAGGTGGCTATCAGACTAAGATGCTGTTACAAGTGCACGATGAAATCGTACTTGAAGTTCCTAAATCGGAGCTGGCAGAGATGAAAAAATTGGTCAAACAAACCATGGAAGAGGCCATTCAACTCAGTGTTCCCCTTATCGCAGATGAAAATGAAGGGGCAACCTGGTACGAGGCTAAATAAAAAGGGGGCTAGTCCTCCTTTTTTGTAGTAGAATTATGCAAGCCTTTTTAAAATATGCTATACTGATGAAAAAGGAGGATTTCTATGAGTCAAGAATTTATCAATCCAAGTGATGGCGTGATTTGTCAGTATCTCGCAACGAGTAAAACCCTTGCTGTGGTGGGCCTGTCTGACCGTGAAGAAACAACCAGCAATCGAGTGACCAAGGAAATGCAGGCTCGAGGTTATAAAATCATCCCAGTCAATCCCAAGGTGGCAGGTGGCGAAATCTTGGGTGAAAAGGCTTATGCAAGCCTCGCTGAGATTCCTTTTCCTGTAGATATTGTCAATGTTTACCGTCGCAGTGAGTTTTTGCCAGATGTGGCGCGTGATTTTCTCAAAGCTGATGCCAAGATTTTTTGGGCACAGCTAGGACTTGAAAGTCTAGAGGCGGAAGAAATCTTGCGTGCTGGTGGATGTGATGATATCGTGATGAATCGTTGCATCAAGAGAGAACATACACGCTTGATTGAGGAAGCATAATAAAAAGGTAGCTGTGGGCTACCTTTTTATTATACTCAATGAAAATTAAAGAGCAAACTAGGAAACTAGCCGCAGGTTGCTCAAAACACAGTTTTGAGGTTGTGGATAGAACTGACGAAGTCAGTAACCATACCTACGGCAAGGCGACGTTGACGTGGTTTGAAGAGATTTTCGAAGAGTATTAGAAAATGCCGATAAGGGTCTGCATACCAAGACTGGTGAGGATGATGGCAATCCAGCAGATGGCTCCGAGAATAATGGATTTTCCACTGGATTTGACCATAGCGACCAGATTAGTTTTGAGACCGATAGCACTCATGGCCATGATAATGAGGAATTTGGAGAGTTGTTTGAGAGGGGTAAAGAAACTACTGGACACACCGAGAGAGGTCAGTAGGGTGGTTAGGAGAGATGCAAGGATAAAGTAAAGGATA
Organism: Streptococcus sp. 5346; assembly: GCF_013277455.1. Classification (GTDB taxonomy): domain Bacteria; phylum Bacillota; class Bacilli; order Lactobacillales; family Streptococcaceae; genus Streptococcus. The sequence goes on along the minus strand of NZ_VMMY01000008.1, from coordinate 68,186 downwards.
AACAGTGGGAAGACTTTTTTCAGTTGTAAGCCTTGCTTATTTTTTTGCTCGCGACTTTGCCAGTAGGAGAGAAAGAGAGTGATGGGGATGATAGCCAGGGTGCGCGTGAGTTTGACAATGGTTGCGGATTCGAGGGTATTGGTCTGGTAGAGACTGTCCCAGGCGCTGGCTGTGGCTGTTACAGAGGAAGTGTCATTGACCGCAGTTCCTGCAAAGAGGGCGAATCCTTCATTAGATAAGTGAAGCCAAGTACCGAGGGTTGGAAAGATGAGCGCAGCCAAGACATTGAAGAAAAAGATAACGGAGATGGCTTGGGCTACTTCCTTTTCCTTGGCATGGATAACGGGCGCTGTCGCGGCAATAGCAGAGCCCCCACAGATAGAAGAACCCACTCCAATCAAGGTAGCCAGTTTTGTATCCAGGGCAAAGAAGCGCTGGAAGAGGTAGGCAACAATCAAGGCTATTGAGATGGTGGACAGAATGACAGGGAGTGAAGATTGCCCAACTGCGAAGACTTGCGAGATATTGAGACCAAAACCAAGCAAGATAACGGCATACTGGAGCAATTTCTTGGAACTAAAGGTCAATCCAGTATCCAGTTGTTTGTAAGACGAGAGAAAGGGATGTAGGAGCATGCCTATGAAAATGGCAAAAACGGGTGCACCAATAACAGGAAAGAACCCACCTAAGTACCAAGATACGATTGAAATGAGAAGGCAGGCCAAGATGCCTGCTCTATTTTTTGATAGAAATGACATAAAAACCTCCAAATAGAATCTGTTACCATTATAGACCTGTAAACAGGAAAAGTAAAATAGAAAGTGGAAAGCTATTCTCTAATGTATTTTTGCGGTCGGGGGGCTTTTGTAGTATAATAGAGATACGTTTTTACAGTAGGAGGTATCTATGAACTTAACTAAGCGCTTTAATAAACAGTTAGATAAGATTCAAGTTTCGTTGATTCGTCAGTTTGACCAGGCTATTTCGGAGATTCCTGGGGTCTTGCGTTTGACCTTGGGAGAACCTGATTTTACAACGCCAGATCATGTCAAGGAAGCGGCCAAGCGAGCGATTGACCAGAACCAATCCTACTATACAGGGATGAGTGGTTTGCTGACTCTACGTCAGGCGGCTAGTGACTTTGTTAAGGAAAAGTACCAACTGGACTATGCTCCTGAGAATGAAATCTTGGTTACAATTGGGGCGACAGAGGCTTTATCTGCTACTTTGACAGCTATTTTGGAAGAGGGAGACAAGGTACTCTTGCCAGCTCCTGCCTATCCAGGTTATGAACCGATTGTCAATCTAGTTGGGGCAGAGATTGTCGAGATTGACACGACTGAAAATGGTTTTGTCTTGACTCCTGAGATGTTGGAAAAGGCCATTTTGGAGCAGGGTGATAAGCTCAAGGCGGTGATTCTTAACTATCCAGCAAATCCGACAGGAATTACCTATAGTCGGGAGCAGTTGGAAGCCTTGGCGGCTGTTTTACGCAAGTATGAAATTTTCGTTGTCTGTGATGAGGTTTACTCAGAATTGACCTATACAGGGGAAGCCCATGTGTCTCTAGGAACTATGCTGAGAGATCAGGCTATTATTATCAATGGTTTGTCGAAATCGCATGCCATGACAGGTTGGCGTTTGGGTCTGATTTTCGCTCCTGCAGCTTTCACAGCCCAGTTGATCAAGAGTCACCAATACTTGGTCACTGCCGCAAACACCATGGCTCAACATGCTGCGGTGGAAGCCTTGACAGCTGGTAAAAACGATGCGGAGCCTATGAAGAAGGAATACATCCAGCGTCGGGATTATATTATCGAGAAAATGACTGCTCTTGGTTTTGAGATTATCAAACCAGACGGTGCCTTCTATATCTTTGCTAAGATTCCAGCGGGCTACAATCAAGATTCCTTTGCTTTTCTGAAGGATTTTGCTCAGAAGCAGGCCGTTGCCTTTATCCCTGGAGCTGCCTTTGGGCGTTACGGAGAAGGCTATGTGCGTCTGTCTTATGCAGCCAGTATGGAGACGATCAAAGAAGCCATGAAACGACTTGAGGAGTATATGAGAGAAGCATGATTCAGTCTATCACGAGTCAAGGCTTGGTGCTCTACAATCGCAATTTTCGTGAGGATGATAAGCTCGTCAAAATCTTTACAGAGCAGGCTGGTAAGCGGATGTTTTTCGTCAAACATGCTGGTCAATCCAAACTGGCGCCGGTTATTCAGCCCTTGGTGCTGGCTCGATTTCTCTTACGAATCAATGATGACGGGCTTAGCTACATTGAGGACTATCACGAGGTGATGACTTTTCCCAAGATTAATAGCGATCTCTTTGTCATGTCTTATGCGACCTACGTGGCAGCTCTTGCCGATGCTAGTTTGCAGGATAATCAGCAGGATGCTCCCTTGTTTGCTTTTTTGCAAAAGACTTTGGAGTTGATGGAAGAGGGTTTGGATTATCAGGTTTTGACCAATATTTTTGAAATCCAAATCTTGACTCGATTTGGGATCAGCCTCAATTTTAATGAGTGTGTCTTTTGCCATCGGGTTGGTCAGGCTTTTGACTTTTCTTTCAAATATGGAGCCTGCCTCTGTCCAGATCATTATCATGAAGATGAGAGACGTTGCCATCTCAATCCCAATATCCCTTATCTGCTCAATCAATTTCAAGCCATTGATTTTGAAACCTTGGAGACCATTTCGCTCAAGCCTGAAATCAAGCAAGAGCTACGCCAATTTATGGATCAACTCTACGAAGAGTACGTTGGGATTCACCTAAAATCAAAGAAATTTATTGATTCCCTAGCAGACTGGGGACAATTACTAAAAGAGGAAAAGAAATGAAAAAAATCGCAGTAGATGCCATGGGGGGCGATTACGCACCTCAGGCCATCGTTGAGGGTGTCAATCAAGCCCTAGCTGACTTTTCAGATATCGAGGTTCAACTCTACGGAGATGAAGCTAAAATCAAGCAATATCTGACAGCGGCGGAGCGCGTCAGCATTATCCATACGGATGAGAAGATTGATTCAGACGATGAACCTACGAGAGCTATTCGGAAGAAGAAAAATGCCAGTATGGTATTGGCGGCCAAGGCTGTCAAAGAAGGCGAAGCAGACGCTGTTCTCTCAGCTGGGAATACAGGTGCTTTGTTGGCGGCTGGGTTTTTCATCGTGGGTCGTATCAAGAACATCGATCGTCCTGGGCTTATGTCGACTTTGCCGACTGTAGATGGGAAAGGTTTTGACATGCTAGACCTCGGTGCTAATGCGGAAAATACAGCCCAGCACCTCCATCAATACGCTGTCCTCGGTTCCTTCTATGCTAAAAATGTCCGTGGAATTGCGCAACCACGTGTTGGTTTGCTCAACAATGGAACAGAGAGTAGCAAGGGTGACCCGCTTCGTAAGGAAACTTACGAATTACTAGCAGCTGATGAAAGTTTGAACTTTATCGGAAACGTGGAAGCGCGTGATTTGATGAATGGCGTTGCGGATGTTGTTGTGGCAGATGGTTTCACGGGAAACGCTGTGCTCAAATCCATTGAAGGGACAGCCATGGGAATCATGGGATTGCTCAAGACAGCTATTACAGGTGGTGGTTTTCGAGCGAAACTAGGCGCCCTCCTTCTCAAGGACAGCCTCAGATGTTTGAAAAAACAGCTCAACTACTCAGATGTTGGTGGAGCGGTCTTGTTTGGTGTCAAGGCACCTGTTGTCAAGACTCATGGCTCAAGCGGTGCCAAGGCTGTTTATAGTACAATTCGCCAGATTCGTACCATGCTAGAAACAGACGTAGTTGCCCAGACTGCGCGTGAATTTTCAGGAGAATAAAAGAGATGACAGAAAAAGAAATTTTTGACCGTATTGTGACCATTATCCAAGAGCGACAGGGAGAGGACTTTGTCGTGACAGAATCCTTGAGTCTGAAAGACGATTTGGATGCTGATTCAGTCGACTTGATGGAGTTTATCTTGACACTGGAAGATGAATTTAATATCGAAATCAGTGACGAGGAAATTGATCAACTGCAGAGCGTAGGAGATGTGGTTAAGATTATTCAAGGAAAATAGCAATCGGAGTTCCAAGGCAACGGAAGTAGATGGTTTTTAGAAATGAGGAATATCGGATATCCTTGTAAAAATGGGAAAAACACGTTATAATGGACTTATTAGAAGAGAAAGGAAGTATACTCGTGGCTACATTTAGTATTACTCGTGATATCACACTCACAAAAGAAGATTTTGAAAAAATTCAAGCCTCTAAATCAACTGATTTGTTGCTTGATATTATCAAAAAGAATACAGATAAACAAGAACAACCTTCCTTACTAGGTCTAGAGAAGCTGGTAAGATAAAGTATGAAATTATATGCCTTACCACTAGGGGATGTCATCAAATTCATACGACAAACCGTTATTACTAGAAATCCTGAATATACTAATGAACGGAGAATACGTCAAAAAGTCCGTGAGAACTTCTCTAAGATTGTTTCTGAGCAAGTGTCGTTTGGTAAAAATGAGGATATGTTAGAGTATCTTAAAAATGACGCAATTACAACAGAGCTGACACATAAATCGAGAAATTTTATTATTATTGATCAAGAGATATCAGGAGAGAGATTTGAGATTTTAGGTTTTTTTACACTAACATTAAAAATTGTTAATGTTCAAGAATTAGATAATGATAGCAAAAAATCTTTTGTTTTAAGTGGGAAAAACGCTAGAAACTTAAATTATATACCAGGACTTTTGATTGCTCAATTTGGAAGAAATTTACACTTTAATAAAATTACTGGTCACCAAGTTATGGAATTAGTTGTTGACAAAATTCAATTAGCCCAGAGCATTTTAGGGGGTAAAATGGTTTATTTGGATAGTGTCAATGAAGATAAAGTGATTAATTTTTATAAATCGTTTGGTTTTGTTGAATACGGTGAGATTATTAGGGATAATAAGCACCCTGATGTATACTATCAACCAATGGCTCTTGATATGACAAAAGTGATTGTTGAGTAGATATAGGAGTTCCAAGGCACTTGCTTTGGAATTTTTTATTTGGCTTAATACTCTTCGAAAATCAAATTCAAACCACGTCAGCGTCGCCTTACCGTAGGTATGGTTACTGACTTCGTCAGTTCTATCCACAACCTCAAAACTGTGTTTTGAGCAACCTGCGGCTAGCTTCCTAGTTTGCTCTTTGATTTTCATTGAGTATAAGTGACCGTTTAGGAACAGATTTAGTCTTTCTAGGGACAGTAGAAATCTGAGGAGAAATAAGGGATATAATAGAGTCAGAAAAAATCAATCTCCAAAAAGGAGAAAAAAGAAAGGATTTTTGTCATGAAAAAATATATTACTTATGCAGCTTTATTACTTACTTCAGGAGCTTTGTTATCAACTACTTATGTAGTTAATGCAGAAACTACAACGTCTACCACTAAAGTGACTACATCACAAACAATTTCACAGTATACAAGCGAGAAAGAAGCAATTGATCAACTTGTTAAAGAAGGTAAAATTAAGGTGGAAGATGCAGAACAAGTTAAGTTGGTAGGATTTTCTCCTAGAGAATTAACTCAAGAAGAAAGTAATCAAGAAAAAATAGCATTTAATCAAAATAGAGATCCGAAAGGAACTTGGATGCAAACAGATGGTCGCTGGTGGTTTAAATATACTTCAGGTGGGTATGCTAAACATTGGGAATTGTTAGATAAGAAATGGTATTATTTTGATGATCAAGGTTGGATGAAATCAAATGAGTGGATTAACCCAGATGGTAATTGGTACTATCTTTCAAATGATGGTTCCATACTAACTGATTACAATAGAGTTAATGGGAAACCTTATTTCTTCAGACCTAACGGTGTTTGCGTAGAAAATCAGGGGCAGGCAATCGCTGAGTGTGCAGAAACCTTTGTAGGTAAAATCCCATATGTTTGGGGTGGGGCAGATTTGAATAGTGGCGTAGATTGCTCAGGATTTACGATGGCTATTCATGCTAAGTTTGATATTAGTATTCCTAGAGTAACCTATGGTCAAGCGACAGGAGGAAGCTATGTAAGTAATGGTTCTCAACAAGCTGGAGATTTGATTTTGTATAATAGTGAAGAGACAAATGACCATGTAGGTATTTATGTTGGTGGCGGAAAGGTAGTTCATGCTCCATATCCAGGTCAATATGTTTCTTATATGAATCAATATGGCATTACTCAAAATACAATTCGTAGATATTGGTAATATTGTCTATTTTTTCACAATATTATTGACTTTGACAATGAAAAGTATTAGAATATAGCTAAATAAAGAGGGGAAGCCCTCTTATAGCTGTTCAATAAAGGAGGAAATAGCTATGAAAAAATCTAAATTACTTACTCTTGGTTTGCTTGCAGGTGCTGGTCTGCTTTTATCTATCAACCAAGCACAGGCTGCAGATACTTGGGTTAAAAATGGTGCTGACTGGAATCTTTCTCAAGATGGCAGTCTAGCTAAGGATAAATGGGTACAAAATGCTGGTTCTTGGTACCATTTTGACGGTTCTGGAAAAATGCAGACAGGCTGGCTCAAAGACGGTGATACTTGGTATTCACTAGCAGATAGTGGCGCCATGCGTACTGGCTGGTACAAGGAAGGAAATACATGGTACTCACTAGCAAATAGTGGTGCTATGCGTACAGGTTGGTACAAAGAAGGATCTACATGGTATTACCTCAAAGACAGTGGCGCTATGGCAACAGGATGGGCGACTGCAAATGGTAAATGGGCTTACTTTGAAAAATCAGGTGCTATGGTCGCAGACAGAGCTGTTCCAGCCAGTGATGGGGAAAGTTATGTCATTGGTAAGGATGGCTATCTAGCAAATAGAAAAGATGCTGGATACAATATTCATGATATTGTCAAACTTGGAGATGGGCAAGAATATTTGCTAAATGCTAAAGGTGACGATGTTATTATTGAAAAAAACACTTGGTATATCAGACCAGAGTTCCAGAAGTTTTCTAACAAATATGGGGATGAGGTTGCAAATACTACCTTAGCTTTAGTGGATAATAAAGAAGAAGGACAAGAAATTGATCCTAAGGCAGTTGTACAGAACTTCCAAAACTTACCAAATCGCTACTACTTTGATGAAAATGGACATCGTGTGGTTAATATCCCAGCAATGACAACCTATTCAGAGATTAAAAAAGTTGGTAATGATGCCTATTTAGAAAATCCAGGTGCACGACTTCGTCTTGGAGCTACCCACTTTACAATCAATAACAATAAACTATACTATTTAGAAAATGAGCAAGGTAAGCTCAAAACAGGTTACTTTGTATTGATTGATGATGGTATGGCTACAACCCACTATCACATCCTAGCCTATGCGGATCAATCTGGTGAAATTCTTAAGATGAAACGCTTGCCATCAGGAGTTTCAGATTATCTGGATAAAGAAATTGATGGTTTATATGGTGAAAAAATTAAGATTGAATCTCCACACTCAAACGAATATTATAAAGTGGTTGTGGTTAAATAAAAATAATATCTTCACAACTAATTGTTAACACTCTAACCAATATACCATTTTCAGGAGGCTTTAGATTTCTTGTATTTCAAAAGGAAACTAAAGCCTTTTGTAGATGGAGCAGGGGATAGAGTTATCTATAAAATAATGAAAAGGAGTCTGTCATGGAAATGAAAAATACATTTGTAGAATTAGAACAATTTGAAGAGTTAACCCCAGAGGTATTGGAGGAAGTGAATGGTGGAGGGATTTTTGAAGATACTGTAAAATGGTGCAATAAATTATTTGGTACGGGTAGACACGTTGCTTAAATTCACAGTATTCGTTAGAGATTAGATTTATTTATGCTTATTTTAGAATTCTTATTTTCTGTGATATATCTACTGTTGGTAGTCGTTTCAACCATAGTGCCTACTATTTATTTGGGCGCTCAAATTTCCCCAGAATTTTATAAAAAACGTTATTGGATACTTATATTTTTAATTAGTTTATCTGCTCGTCAAACATTTGGAGAATTATTTCATATAGGAGTTCTTATCTACTTTTACTGTATTTTTTTATTAGTATTGCACAAGGGAAAAGGGGAATCTCTTTTTCTTTCTCTGTATCTTTTTCTCTTCTTTCAAAGTATTCGTTATTTATTTTTGACAATTTGGATTCGTGTATTATCTGGTGAGCATTGTTGTTTCGTAGATTCGTTTTCTACTTTATATATATCTATATTTGATTTATTATCAATCTTTCTATGTTGTAAAATTATGAAGCGTTGGTCTTTGAATTTGGATTTATTCTTTTCAGATGCTTTCAAAACCCACTATCATAAGAGTTTTTTCATTACCCTACCTCTGACTGTATTTAGGATATTCTCTTCGTTTATGACTAATAGAAATAGTTCTTTCTACGTTCGTTTTGACACGACCATTTCTCTTCTGATTTTCATTCTCTTTTTCTCTTGGCTCTTTTACATCAAGCATTTGGAGCAGGTTTATCGTGATGAGCAGACCATTCAGAGACAGGAAGATGAAAATCGTTCCTTGCAAGGAATGGTGGACAAGCTAGGTCATCTCTATGATGAAGTTCGAGGCTTCCGTCATGATTTTGCAGGAATTGTCGCCAGTATGGAGCCTGCTATAGCTAATCAAGATATGGCTGAGGTGTCTACCATTTATCAAGATGTCTTTCTAAAGACCAATGAAAAGCTGAGAAAGGCGGATTACACGGCCTTTAATCTCCACAATATTCATGATATAGCCATTCGTAACACCTTGGCAAAAGCCATGATTGTGGCCGATAATCAGGGAATTCATTTTAGTTTGGAGACGGTGGGGGTTGTCGAAGAGCTGGCTTTGCCGATGTTGGAGGCTATCCGTATCCTCTCTATCCTCACGACAAATGCCTTGGAGGCAGCTAGTGAGGCTGAAAATCCGCAGATTCGAGTTGCTTTATTGGCAGGTGATAGGAGTGTCCGTTTCATCATTGAAAACACTCGTAAGAAAGAAGAGCTAAATCCCAGCATTCTCAGTCAAAAGGGGTATTCGACCAAGGGAAACCACAGTGGACTGGGCTTGGCAACCTTGGAGGATATGGTTTTTCATTATAATTTAAACTTAGATACCCAGCTAGGAGAGACGACTTTTAGACAAGATTTAGAATTGCCATTTAAGGATGAGAAACGAGGTGGAGAAGAATGAGAATTTTAGTTTTGGAAGATGATAGAGTCCAGCAAGGACGGATAGAGCAGACTTTACTAGATATTGGTCGCTCTCGTAATTTGAGATTGGAAATTGATATTGCCAAAAACTATGGAGACGTTGAAAAGTATTCTCAGTATTTTGACCATTACCAGCTCTATTTATTAGATTTAGAGATTGATGGAGAGCGTGAACGGGGTTTTCAGGTTGCTCAACAGGTTCGGGAGCGGGATCCCTTTACAAGTATTGTCTTTGTGTCCACACACTCGGAGGCCTTGCCTCTAGCTTTTCGCTACCACTTATCTGCCTTGGATTTTATTTCCAAGGATCAGCCAGAGGCGGACTACTGTCATCAGCTGGAGCGCTGTCTGGACTATGTACTGGCAGTGGACAAGAGGGAAAATATGCGTCTCTTCACCTATAGTTTTGAGGGAAGACGGGGCTTTACTCTGCCCTACCATGAGATTTTAGCCTTTGAAACCTCAGTGGAATCCCATCGTATCAAGGTCTACTATGCCAATCATTCTATCAAGACCATTTATGGCAGTCTTAAGGATATAGCTGCCAAGGCTGAAAAAGATTACTTTATCTATGCCAATCGCAATACGTTGGTCAGTTTACAGGCCATTGAAGAGATGACTGCCACAGAAGTGACCTTGTTAGAAGGCTTGCATTTCCCTGTATCACGAACAGCCAGAAGAACTCTAAAAAAACACCTTAATGTCTAATATCTGTTAGATTTGAATGAATTTATCAATAAGAATGTCGGAAAATTTTCTGATATTCTTATTTTTTTAACTTTTTTTCGAATAGATAAGTAAGAGGAAACAGAAAGGAGCCTAGTTCATGTTTATATCAATGTTCTACCCATGGTTCACTGAGTTATTTTTTAAATAAAATTTAATTTAGTTGTACGTTTTCGAAATTTTTTTCGAATAGATAAGTAAGAGGAAAAGGAAAGGAGTTTGCTTCATGTATCTACCAATTTTCTATTCATGGTATATTAAATTATTTTTTAAATAAAATTTGATTTAGTTGTTTATTTTCGAATTCTTTTTCGAATAGATAAGTAAGAGGAAAAAGAAAGGAGTCTGGTTTATGTATCTACCAATCTTGTATCCGTGGTTTACTAAATTATTTTTCAAATAAATTTAATTTAGTTGTACATTTTCGAATTATTTTTCGAATAAATAAGTGAGAGGAAAAGGAAGGAGACTACGCGATGTATTTACCAATCTTATTGCCATGGTTTATCAAATGGTATTTAAAATAAATGAAATTTACCTGTTCATTTTAAATCACTTCTCAAATAGATAAGTGAGACGAAAAGGAATTTAGTAATTTATCTATTCTGGTTTTTAAAATGGTTTAAGAGCCAGAAATCGTAAACTAAAAAATAGAAATAAAGGAGAAAAAAGATGACAAATTTTGACAAAATGGAACAGAACTTTGTAGCTCTTACAGAAGAAGAGTTGATGAATGTAGATGGAGGAATTGCACCAATTATTATTGGTGGTGTAGTTATTGGTTGGAAATTAATTGGAGGTGTAGCTGCGCTTGCTACAGTTTCAGCAGGTGCGGGCATAGCTGCAGGATATTATGCTAATCGACCATAATTTTGTAGATATATATGAAATTTGTTAAATTAATGTTGAAGATTTGGCCTGAGCTTATGGTATTACTTAGTTCAATATCTTATACAATTATCAGGTTGGTAGCTGATGTGAATAAGCTACCCTTACCTACATGGTTTGATGATTTTAATATACCAACAATTTCATTGTTTTTAATGGTATTCATTTTATTATATAGAAGTAAAGGAGAAAAGAATGGATAAATTTCAAGTAGTTGATGAGAAAGATTTGCAAGTAATTGAAGGAGGAATTGAACCTATTTCGATTATATTTGGCCTAAGTGCTATTGCATTTGGTGCATTTGGGGCTGGTTACACATTTGGTTCAGATTTGGCTCGTCGTGGGCGTTAGATAATGAACAACCGCAACCTTAATCTTAATACATTGTTACCTAAACTAGCCACTATATTTCCTTTATTGGGAATAACTCTTAATCTCGCGCTTCATGTGATTCGTACAGGTTCGTTAGTATCCTTTAATTGGCAATGGACTTTAGTTGGGTTGCTTTTCTCAGCATATTTTGGTATTTTTCGCAAAGATTTGTCAAAAAATAATCAAAACTATAAATGAAGAACATGAATCAAAAGGATTTTGTGTATATGAATGGTAGCGTTTTTCCGCCATTCTTGTCAGGTAATTAGGAGTTTCTTATGAAAACATTTTTATTAGGTTTTGCTGAGGGTTATTTTACCGTATCGCTCATAATCTACATTGCAACGTATTTGATTTTGAAAAATCCGATCAATACTCTATTTTATCCAGAAATTTACCCTGTTTTATTTGGGCTCTTTTATCTAGGATATAAGGCCAATAAAAAGCGAGTAGAGTAAACAGTTAAGAATGACTTGTTAGTTTGCGCTGAAAATAGCTAGGCTAGAATCTAAGAATGCATCACATCGGAGTTTAAAAGGAGTAACTATGAATCGTAATTTAGAACGGTGTTATCTATTCTGACTAGTAATAGATCATACCAGAGGTGGCTTAGAAATAGCAGGGACATTAGAAATTGAAGTAATAAATAGGATGTCGTAAATGTTGCTATCAATGATTTATTTGTTCTAAGCTTGCCTAGGGTGACAGTAAAACATCAATTTCCTTTCATACCATATTTTTAGTTAGGTAGGACGTTTGTTCTGCCTATTTTCTTTATCTTAAAAGTGCATTTGGGAGGTAGATCGGCGCATTTGGGGATGAAGTCCAGTTTTTGTTTGGGGATTGGGGTAAGATAGTTATTATCAGATGAGTTTAGGAAAAGGAGATGAATATGAAATTTGGGAAACGTCACTATCGTCCGCAGGTGGATCAGATGGACTGCGGTGTAGCTTCATTAGCCATGGTTTTTGGCTACTATGGTAGCTATTATTCTTTGGCTCACTTGCGAGAATTGGCTAAGACGACCATGGATGGGACGACGGCTTTGGGCTTGGTCAAGGTGGCAGAGGAGATTGGTTTTGAGACGCGAGCCATTAAGGCGGATATGACGCTCTTTGACTTGCCAGATTTGACCTTTCCTTTTGTTGCCCATGTGCTTAAGGAAGGGAAATTGCTCCACTACTATGTGGTGACTGGACAGGACAAGGATAGCATTCATATTGCCGATCCAGATCCTGGGGTGAAGTTGACCAAACTACCACGTGAGCGTTTTGCGGAAGAATGGACAGGAGTGACTCTTTTTATGGCACCTAGTCCAGACTACAAGCCTCATAAGGATCAAAAGAATGGCCTGCTGTCTTTTATTCCTATATTAGTGAAGCAGCGTGGCTTGATTGCCAATATCGTCCTAGCGACACTTTTGGTGACCCTGATTAACATTGTGGGTTCTTATTATCTGCAGTCTATCATTGATACCTATGTGCCAGATCAGATGCGTTCGACACTGGGGATTATTTCTATTGGGCTGGTCATCGTTTATATTCTCCAGCAGATTTTGTCCTACGCTCAGGAGTATCTCTTACTTGTTTTGGGGCAACGCTTGTCGATTGACGTGATTTTGTCCTATATCAAGCATGTTTTTCACCTGCCTATGTCCTTTTTTGCGACACGTCGTACAGGGGAAATCGTGTCTCGTTTCACGGATGCTAATAGTATCATCGATGCGCTGGCTTCGACCATTCTTTCGATTTTCCTAGATGTGTCAACGGTTGTCATTATTTCCCTTGTTTTATTTTCACAAAATACCAATCTCTTTTTCATGACCTTATTGGCGCTTCCTATCTACACAGTGATTATCTTTGCTTTTATGAAGCCGTTTGAAAAGATGAATCGGGATACCATGGAAGCCAATGCGGTTCTGTCTTCTTCTATTATTGAGGACATCAACGGTATTGAGACTATCAAGTCCTTGACCAGTGAAAGTCAGCGTTACCAAAAAATTGACAAGGAATTTGTAGATTATCTGAAGAAATCCTTTACCTATAGTCGGGCAGAGAGTCAGCAAAAGGCTCTGAAAAAAGTTGCCCATCTCTTGCTCAATGTCGGCATTCTCTGGATGGGGGCTGTTCTGGTCATGGATGGCAAGATGAGTTTGGGGCAGTTGATTACCTATAATACCTTGCTTGTTTACTTTACCAATCCTTTGGAAAATATCATCAATCTACAAACCAAGCTTCAGACAGCGCAGGTTGCCAATAACCGTCTGAATGAGGTTTATCTGGTAGCTTCTGAGTTTGAGGAGAAGAAAACGGTCGAGGACTTGAGCTTGATGAAGGGAGATATGGACTTCAAGCAGGTTTCCTACAAGTATGGCTATGGTCGAGATGTCTTGTCGGATATCAATTTGACTATTCCTCAAGGCTCTAAGGTGGCTTTTGTGGGGATTTCAGGGTCAGGTAAGACGACCTTGGCCAAGATGATGGTTAATTTTTACGACCCAAGTCAGGGAGAGATTAGTCTGGGTGGTGTCAATCTTAATCAGATTGATAAAAAGGCTCTGCGTCAGTATATCAACTATCTGCCTCAACAGCCCTATGTATTTAACGGAACGATTTTGGAGAATCTTCTCCTTGGAGCCAAGGAGGGGACGACTCAGGAGGATATCTTACGGGCGGTTGAATTAGCAGAGATTCGGGAGGATATTGAGCGCATGCCACTGAATTACCAAACAGAATTGACTTCGGATGGGGCAGGGATTTCAGGTGGTCAGCGTCAGAGAATCGCTCTGGCGCGTGCTCTCTTGACAGATGCGCCGGTCTTGATTTTGGATGAGGCGACCAGCAGTTTGGATATTCTGACAGAGAAGCGAATTGTCGATAATCTCATGGCTTTAGACAAGACCTTGATTTTCATCGCCCACCGCTTGACCATTGCTGAGCGGACAGAGAAGGTTGTTGTCTTGGATCAGGGCAAGATTGTCGAAGAAGGAAAGCATGCTGATTTGCTTGCACGGGGTGGCTTTTACGCCCATTTGGTGAATAGCTAGAAAGAGGAGAGGATGAAACCAGAATTTTTAGAAAGTGCGGAGTTTTATAACCGTCGTTATCATAATTTTTCCAGTCGGGTGATTGTACCCATGTCCCTTCTGCTCGTGTTTTTACTTGGCTTTGCAACATTTGCAGAGAAGGAGATGAGTTTGTCTACTAGAGCTACTGTTGAGCCTAGTCGAATCCTTGCAAATATCCAGTCAACTAGCAATAATCGTATTCTTGTCAATCATTTGGAAGAAAATAAGCTGGTTAAGAAGGGGGAACTGTTGGTTCAATACCAGGAAGGGGCAGAGGGTGTCCAAGCGGAGTCCTATGCCAGTCAGTTGGATATGCTCAAGGATCAAAAAAAGCAATTGGAGTATTTGCAAAAGAGTCTGCAAGAAGGGACGGATTACTTTCCAGAGGAGGATAAATTTGGCTACCAAGCCACCTTTCGCGACTACATCAGCCAAGCAGGTAGTCTTAGGGCTAGTACATCGCAACAAAATGAGACCATCGCGTCCCAGAATGCAGCAGCTAGCCAAACCCAATCCGAAATCGGCAACCTCATCAGCCAAACAGAGGCTAAAATTCGCGATTACCAGACAGCTAAGTCAGCTATTGAAACAGGTGCTTCCTTGGCCAGTCAGAATCTAGCCTACTCTCTCTACCAGTCCTACAAGTCTCAGGGTGAGGAAAATCCGCAAGCTAAGGCACAAGCAGTTGCGCAGGTTGAAGCACAGCTTTCTCAGTTAGAATCTAGTCTTGCTACTTACCGTGTCCAGTATGCAGGTTCAGGTACCCAGCAAGCCTATGCGTCAGGCTTAAGCAGTCAATTGGAGTCTCTCAAATCCCAACACTTGGCAAAGATTGGTCAGGAATTGACTATTTTAGACCAGAAAATCTTGGAGGCAGAGTCAGGTAAGAAGGTACAGGGAAATCTTTTAGACAAGGGGAAAATTATGGCGAGTGAGGATGGGGTGCTTCATCTTAATTCTGAGACCAGTGATTCTACCATGGTAGCAGAAGGCGCCCTACTAGCCCAACTCTATCCGTCCTTGGAAAAAGAAGGGAAAGCCAAACTCACAGCTTATCTAAGTTCAAAAGATGTAGCAAGGATCAAGGTCGGTGATTCTGTTCGTTATACGACGACTCATGATGCCAAGAATCAACTTTTCCTAGATTCTACTATTACAAGTATTGATGCGACAGCTACCAAGACTGAGAAAGGGAATTTCTTTAAAATCGAGGCGGAGACTAATCTAACTTCGGAGCAGGCTGAAAAACTTCGGTACGGGGTGGAAGGTCGCCTACAGATGATTACGGGCAAGAAAAGTTACCTGCGTTATTATTTGGATCAATTTTTGAACAAAGAATAATGTTCGTGTTTTTAGAGTTAAATGATTTTAAAACTGTGAGAAAGATTCTTCTTGCAGTTTTTTTCTTTATGATTTTCGTTACGCAATTATTATTTATTCGGTTAGATTCTTGTGTTTTTTGTTTTTTTATGGTAGAATGTGCTCAAGTAATACGAAAGGCGAACTTTAAAATGTCAAAACAATTGATCTATTCGGGAAAAGCTAAAGATATCTATACAACTGAGGATGAAAATCTTATTATTTCAACTTACAAGGATCAGGCGACTGCTTTCAATGGTGTTAAGAAGGAGCAGATTGCAGGTAAGGGAGTGTTGAATAATCAGATTTCATCTTTTATTTTTGAGAAATTAAATGCGGCTGGTGTGGCGACTCACTTTGTGGAGAAGCTTTCAGACACGGAACAACTCAATAAAAAGGTTAAGATTATTCCTTTGGAAGTCGTGCTCCGCAACTATACTGCTGGTTCCTTTTCAAAACGTTTTGGTGTGGATGAGGGAATTGCCTTGGAGACTCCGATTGTCGAATTTTACTACAAAAATGATGATTTGGATGATCCATTTATCAATGACGAGCATGTGAAATTCCTACAGATTGCGGATGACAAGCAAATCGTCTACTTGAAGGAAGAAACGCGTCGTATTAATGAACTTTTGAAGGTCTGGTTTGCTGAGATTGGGCTTAAGTTGATTGATTTTAAGCTAGAGTTCGGTTTTGACAAGGATGGCAAGATTATCTTGGCAGATGAATTTTCACCAGATAACTGCCGTTTGTGGGATGCAGATGGCAACCACATGGATAAGGATGTTTTCCGTAGGGGATTAGGAGAGCTAACAGACGTTTATGAGATTGTTTGGGAAAAGTTGAAGGAATTGAAATAATCTATTTGCAAGACTCTCAAGGTCATTTGGAAACATTGCAAGAGCTGAAATAAAGGAATAAGAATTGATGGATAAACGTATTTTTGTTGAAAAAAAGGCTGATTTTCAGGTCAAGTCAGAGAGTTTGGTTAGAGAACTCCAGCATAACTTGGGACTTTCAAGCTTGAAAAGTATTCGCATCGTGCAAGTTTATGATGTATTTGACTTGGCAGAGGACTTGTTTGCGCCTGCAGAGAAACACATCTTCTCTGAGCAGGTGACAGACCATGTCTTGGACGAAGCGGCCGTGCAGGCGGATCTTGCTAACTATGCTTTCTTTGCTATTGAAAGCTTGCCAGGGCAGTTTGACCAGCGTGCAGCTTCTTCGCAAGAAGCCTTGCTTTTGTTGGGAAGTTCGAGTGATGTGACAGTCAATACAGCCCAACTTTACTTGGTGAATAAAGACATTGATGCGACTGAGTTAGAGGCGGTCAAGAACTACTTGCTCAATCCAGTTGATTCTCGTCTCAAGGACATCACGACAGAGATTGCCAAGCAGAAATTTTCAGAGTCAGACAAGACCATTCCGAAATTGACTTTCTTTGAAAGCTATACAGCAGAAGACTTTGCCCGCTACAAGGCTGAGCAAGGGATGGCCATGGAAGTGGATGATTTGCTCTTTATCCAAGACTATTTCAAGTCAATTGGGCGCGTGCCGACGGAAACAGAACTCAAGGTTTTGGACACTTACTGGTCTGACCACTGCCGTCACACGACTTTTGAGACAGAGTTGAAACAGATTGATTTCTCGGCTTCTAAATTCCAAAAACAATTGCAGGCGACCTATGACAAGTATATTGCCATGCGTGAGGAGTTGGGGCGTTCTGAAAAACCTCAAACCTTGATGGATATGGCGACTATTTTTGGTCGTTATGAGCGTGCTAATGGACGTTTGGACGACATGGAAGTGTCAGACGAAATCAATGCTTGCTCAGTAGAAATCGAAGTGGATGTTGATGGTGTGAAAGAGCCATGGCTCCTAATGTTCAAGAATGAAACTCACAACCACCCAACGGAAATTGAGCCATTTGGTGGGGCGGCAACTTGTATCGGTGGAGCCATTCGTGACCCATTGTCAGGTCGCTCATATGTCTACCAAGCCATGCGGATCTCAGGTGCGGGTGACATTACAGCACCGATTTCTGAAACTCGCGCTGGGAAATTGCCACAACAAGTTATTTCTAAAACAGCGGCTCATGGTTATTCTTCATATGGTAACCAGATTGGGCTTGCAACAACCTACGTTCGTGAATACTTCCACCCAGGTTTTGTAGCTAAACGCATGGAGCTTGGTGCCGTTGTCGGTGCAGCTCCTAAGGGCAATGTTGTCCGTGAAAAACCAGAAGCAGGTGACGTGATTATCTTGCTAGGTGGTAAGACTGGACGTGATGGTGTCGGTGGTGCGACAGGTTCTTCTAAAGTTCAAACAGTTGAGTCAGTTGAGACTGCTGGTGCTGAGGTTCAA
This sequence comes from Streptococcus sp. 5346, assembly GCF_013277455.1. Lineage (GTDB taxonomy): Bacteria > Bacillota > Bacilli > Lactobacillales > Streptococcaceae > Streptococcus. The sequence goes on along the minus strand of NZ_VMMY01000008.1, from coordinate 50,193 downwards.
AAAGGGAATGCTATCGAAGAACGCAAGATTCAACGCCTTTTCCGTAATGGCAATGTCACTCGTCTTATCAAGAAATCTAATGACTTTGGTGCTGGTGGTGTCTGTGTGGCTATCGGTGAATTAGCAGACGGTCTTGAAATTGATCTTAACAAGGTGCCTCTTAAATACCAAGGCTTGAACGGTACAGAAATTGCCATCTCTGAATCTCAAGAACGGATGGCAGTCGTGGTTCGTCCTGAGGATGTAGATGCCTTCGTTGCAGAATGTAATAAAGAAAATATTGACGCTGTTGTGGTTGCGACAGTGACGGAAAAACCAAATCTGGTTATGCACTGGAATGGAGAAACCATTGTCGACTTGGAGCGTCGCTTCCTTGATACCAATGGTGTACGTGTCGTTGTCGATGCCAAAGTTGTGGACAAGGATGTCAAACTCCCAGAAGAACGTCAAACATCTGCTGACACACTTGAAGCAGATACCCTTACGGTTCTATCTGACCTCAACCATGCGAGTCAAAAAGGATTACAGACTATCTTTGATTGCTCTGTTGGTCGTTCAACGGTTAATCACCCACTTGGTGGTCGTTACCAACTCACACCAACTGAGGCATCTGTGCAAAAATTGCCAGTTCAACACGGTTTGACTCATACTGCGTCAGTCATTGCTCAAGGTTTCAACCCTTATGTAGCAGAATGGTCTCCATACCACGGTGCTGCTTATGCGGTTATTGAAGCGACTGCTCGTTTGGTTGCTGCTGGTGCCAACTGGTCTAAGGCTCGTTTCTCTTACCAAGAGTATTTCGAGCGTATGGATAAACAAGCAGAGCGTTTTGGTCAGCCAGTAGCAGCTCTCCTAGGCTCTATCGAAGCTCAGATTCAGCTTGGCTTGCCATCTATCGGTGGTAAGGACTCAATGTCTGGTACCTTTGAAGAATTGACCGTACCGCCAACCTTGGTAGCCTTTGGTGTGACAACCGCAGATAGCCGTAAGGTGCTTTCGCCTGAATTCAAGACTGCTGGGGAAAACATTTACTATATCCCAGGTCAAGCTCTTGCTACAGAGATTGATTTTGACTTGATTAAGTCTAACTTTGCTCAGTTTGAAGCCCTTCAAAAGGCTCACAAAGTAACAGCAGCTTCAGCTGTTAAATACGGTGGTGTGCTTGAAAGTTTGGCTCTCGCTACCTTTGGAAATCATATCGGTGCAGAGGTAACCTTGCCTGAACTAGAAACGGCTTTGACAGCTCAATTGGGCGGATTTGTTTTCACATCTCCTGAAGAAATCGTTGGATTGGAGAAGATTGGACAAACAAAAGCAGACTTTACACTAACTGTCAATGGTGTGAAGCTAGATGGACACAAACTTGACAGTGCCTTCCAAGGAAAACTGGAAGAAGTTTACCCAACAGAATTTGCCCAAGCCAAAGAACTAGCTGAAGTACCAGCTGTAGCATCAGATGTTGTGATTAAAGCAAAAGAAAAGCTTGAAAAACCGGTAGTTTATATCCCAGTCTTTCCAGGAACCAACTCAGAGTATGACTCAGCCAAGGCCTTCGAAAAAGAAGGTGCAGAGGTCAACTTGGTGCCATTCGTGACACTTAATGAAGAAGCCATTGTCAAGTCAGTCGAAACTATGGTTGACAACATCGGTAAGGCTAACATTCTCTTCTTTGCAGGTGGTTTCTCAGCTGCGGACGAGCCAGATGGTTCAGCTAAGTTTATCGTCAACATCCTGCTCAATGAAAAAGTGCGTGTAGCTATTGATAGCTTTATCGTCCGTGGTGGCTTGATTATCGGTATCTGTAATGGATTCCAGGCCTTGGTAAAATCAGGCCTCCTACCATACGGAAACTTTGAAGATGCTACTAGTACTAGCCCAACCCTCTTTTACAATGATGCCAACCAACACGTGGCCAAGATGGTGGAAACTCGCATTGCCAACATCAACTCACCATGGTTAGCTGGAGTGCAAGTGGGCGATATCCATGCTATTCCTGTTTCACACGGTGAAGGGAAGTTTGTCGTGACGGCTGAGGAATTTGCGGAGATCCGTGACAATGGTCAAATCTTTAGCCAATACGTTGACTTTGATGGGAAACCAAGTATGGACTCTAAGTACAATCCGAATGGTTCTGTCCATGCCATCGAAGGAATTACCAGCAAGAATGGTCAAATCATCGGTAAGATGGGCCACTCAGAACGTTATGAAGACGGTCTTTTCCAAAATATCCCAGGAAATAAAGACCAGCACCTGTTCGCGTCAGCGGTTAAATATTTCACTGGAAAATAAGACTTACAGATTTTCTAATAGATAGTATCAGTAATGTAAAAGTCATGTAGATTTAGCTCTGGGTGCTACACAAATAAAAATTAGGTATATAAAATGACATACGAAGTAAAATCTCTTAATGAAGAATGTGGTGTTTTCGGTATCTGGGGACATCCAGATGCTGCTAAATTGACCTATTTTGGTCTCCATAGTCTTCAGCACCGTGGTCAGGAGGGGGCAGGAATCCTCTCCAATGATCAGGGACAATTGAAGCGCCATCGCGATATGGGTCTTCTATCAGAAGTCTTCAGAAATCCTGCTAACTTAGATAAATTGACAGGAACTGGTGCGATTGGGCATGTGCGTTACGCGACTGCTGGCGAAGCTTCTGTAGATAATATCCAGCCTTTCCTCTTCCGTTTTCACGATATGCAGTTTGGTTTGGCTCATAATGGGAATCTGACCAATGCAGCCTCTCTCAAGAAAGAATTGGAACAAAGAGGAGCAATTTTTAGCGCGACTTCGGACTCTGAAATCTTGGCTCACCTCATTCGTCGCAGTCATAATCCTAGCCTGATGGGCAAAATCAAGGAAGCGCTCAGCCTTGTCAAAGGTGGTTTTGCCTATATCTTGCTGTTTGAGGACAAGTTGATTGCGGCTCTTGACCCCAATGGTTTCCGTCCACTTTCTATCGGGAAAATGGCCAACGGAGCGGTGGTGGTTTCCTCTGAAACCTGTGCTTTTGAGGTTATTGGTGCCGAGTGGATTCGTGATTTGAAGCCAGGTGAGATTGTGATCATTGATGACAAGGGCATCCAGTATGACAGCTATACAGACGATACCCAGTTAGCAATCTGTTCTATGGAGTATATTTATTTTGCTCGCCCTGATTCTAATATCCACGGTGTCAATGTTCATACGGCTCGTAAACGTATGGGTGCCCAATTGGCGCGTGAATTCAAGCATGAGGCGGATATCGTGGTCGGTGTGCCCAATTCTTCCCTCAGCGCGGCTATGGGATTTGCGGAAGAGTCCGGGCTACCAAATGAAATGGGCCTCATCAAGAACCAATACACCCAACGTACCTTTATCCAACCGACTCAAGAATTGCGGGAGCAAGGGGTGCGGATGAAACTTTCTGCTGTTTCAGGCGTTGTAAAAGGCAAGCGTGTGGTTATGATTGATGACTCTATTGTACGTGGAACAACCTCTCGTCGGATTGTTCAACTCTTGAAAGAAGCGGGTGCGACTGAGGTTCACGTTGCCATTGGTAGTCCAGCGCTAGCTTATCCATGTTTCTACGGGATTGATATCCAGACACGTCAGGAGCTGATTGCGGCCAATCATACGGTTGAAGAAACTCGTCAAATCATTGGTGCGGACAGTCTGACCTATCTTTCTGTTGAGGGGTTGATTGATTCAATTGGTATTGAAACAGATGCGCCAAATGGTGGTCTCTGTGTCGCTTATTTTGATGGAGATTACCCAACGCCTCTCTACGACTACGAAGAAGACTATCGTAGAAGTTTGGAAGAAAAGACCAGTTTTTACAAATAGACAATAGATTCTCCATTAAAGGAAAGGAAGAGGAGACAAAATGACAAATACAAATGCTTATGCCCCGCGTCTCACTACTGACTAAAAGCTAAAGCATTTGTCAGTAGACGCTTTCTCCTATGGGACCAAAGCTAGAGATCTGACTAGTATTTTTAGATAAAATAATTGTTTATCTAAAAATACGTCGCAATCTTTCTCAAAGAAAAGGAAAAATAAAATGGCAAATAAAAATGCGTACGCTCAATCTGGTGTGGATGTTGAAGCGGGTTATGAAGTTGTTGAACGGATTAAAAAGCACGTGGCTCGTACGGAGCGTGCAGGTGTCATGGGAGCTCTGGGTGGCTTTGGTGGTATGTTTGACCTTTCAAAGACTGGGGTTAAAGAACCTGTCTTGATTTCAGGGACTGATGGTGTCGGAACCAAGCTCATGCTGGCTATCAAGTACGACAAGCACGATACCATCGGTCAGGACTGTGTGGCCATGTGTGTCAATGATATCATTGCTGCAGGTGCGGAGCCCCTCTATTTCCTTGACTACGTAGCGACAGGGAAGAATGAACCAGCTAAGCTAGAACAAGTTGTCGCTGGTGTGGCAGAAGGTTGTGTGCAGGCAGGCGCTGCCCTCATTGGTGGGGAAACGGCTGAAATGCCTGGCATGTACGGCGAAGATGACTATGATTTGGCTGGTTTTGCGGTCGGTGTGGCCGAAAAATCTCAAATCATTGACGGTTCAAAAGTGGCAGAGGGAGATGTTCTTCTCGGACTTGCTTCAAGTGGGATTCATTCCAATGGTTACTCTCTCGTCCGTCGTGTCTTTGCGGATTACACAGGTGAGGAAATCTTGCCAGAATTGGAAGGCAAGAAACTCAAGGAAGTTCTTCTTGAGCCGACTCGTATCTATGTCAAGGCTGTCTTGCCACTCATCAAGGAAGAGTTGGTCAACGGTATTGCCCACATCACTGGTGGGGGCTTTATCGAGAATGTCCCTCGTATGTTTGCAGATGACCTAGCTGCTGAGATTAAGGAAAGCAAGGTTCCAGTGCTTCCTATTTTCAAAGCTCTTGAAAAATACGGTCAGATCAAACACGAAGAAATGTTTGAAATCTTCAATATGGGTGTGGGGCTTATGTTTGCAGTTAGCCCTGAAAATGTAAGTCGTGTCAAGGAATTGTTGGATGAACCAGTCTATGAAATTGGTCGTATCGTCAAGAAAGAAAACGAAAGTGTCATCATCAAATGAAAAAAATAGCGGTTTTTGCCTCTGGTAATGGCTCAAATTTTCAGGTGATAGCGGAACAATTTCCAGTAGAGTTTGTCTTTTCAGACCATCGTGACGCCTATGTGCTCGAGCGTGCAGACAAGCTCGGCATTCTGTCCTATGCTTTTGAACTCAAGGAGTTTGAGAGCAAGGCAGACTACGAAGCAGCCCTTGTCGAACTTTTGGAAGAACATCAGATTGACTTGGTTTGCCTAGCGGGCTACATGAAAATTGTTGGACCTACTTTACTGGCAGCTTATGAAGGTCGGATTATCAACATTCATCCAGCCTACTTGCCAGAATTTCCAGGAGCTCATGGGATTGAGGATGCTTGGAATGCTGACGTGGATCAGTCTGGTGTGACCATTCACTGGGTAGATTCTGGTGTGGACACTGGTAAGGTCATCAAACAAGTCCGTGTGCCACGGTTAGCTGATGATACGATTGAAAGTTTTGAAACTCGGATTCATGAGGCAGAGTATAAGTTGTATCCGGAGGTTCTGGATAGTTTGGGAGTGGAAAGGATAAATAAGAGAATTTTATGAATAAAGTAGTTGATGATTTGTTGAAAAATATAAAAGAATTTGAAGCATCCTTTAATGAATATGAAAAACAATTTTATCCTGAAATACGGAAAGAGAGACAAAGGTTGATGATATACTTTATCTTATGGATACTGTTTATCATAGGAGCTGCAATTGTATTCCAATTTTTCCCTAAATTTGTTTATTTGAGGAATATTCTTATTTTTCTTACCATAATTTTTACAGTATTAGTTTTATTTTATACTATAAAATTTGATGAAGTTTCAGTTGGGGTGCCTAGTAAATTTACCAAATTATGTGATAAAGTCAAGTATAGATTGAAATATCTTTACGGAGATAATGCTAAAGAAGTCGCTGATATGTTGGTTAATGATTTAAGCGAGAAAAGAAATAGTCAGCTACAAAAATATGAAAATATAGTTAAAGCTATAGGTACTATTGGGAAAGTTTTGGTAACAGCAACTATTACTCTGGCTTTAAATAGATTATTCGTTGAAGATAAAACAAACATTTCTGGCGAAACGTTTGGAAATATAATTATTATTGTAGCTATAATGGTAATTTTAATCAAACTTATAGATAGTGGGATTAAAAAAATTATTAAATATCCTGTATTTGGAAAGGCTTCAAAAGAAGTGTATTTAACAGATATTTTATACGAAGTGAAGTATATGATATTAGAAAAGGAAGATAACTAACATGACTAAACGCGCCTTAATCAGCGTCTCAGATAAAGCGGGCATTGTTGAATTTGCCCAAGAACTCAAAAAAATTGGTTGGGATATTATCTCGACAGGTGGGACAAAGGTTGCCCTTGACAATGCTGGGGTGGAGACTATTGCGATCGATGATGTGACGGGCTTCCCAGAGATGATGGATGGCCGTGTTAAGACCCTTCATCCAAATATCCACGGTGGGCTCCTCGCCCGTCGTGATTTGGATAGCCACTTGGAAGCGGCCAAGGAGAACCAAATTGAGCTTATCGACCTTGTAGTGGTCAACCTTTATCCTTTCAAGGAAACGATCCTCAAACCAGACGTGAGGTACGCTGATGCGGTTGAGAACATCGATATCGGTGGGCCATCTATGCTTCGCTCGGCAGCGAAGAATCATGCCAGCGTGACGGTTGTGGTAGACCCTGCTGACTATACAGTGGTTTTGGACGAGTTGTCAGCCAATGGTGAAACGACTTACGAAACGCGTCAACGTTTGGCAGCCAAAGTTTTCCGTCACACAGCGGCTTATGACGCCTTGATTGCAGAGTATTTCACAGCTCAAGTCGGAGAAAGCAAACCTGAAAAGCTCACTTTGACCTATGACCTCAAACAAGCTATGCGTTACGGTGAGAACCCTCAACAAGACGCGGATTTCTACCAAAAAGCTTTGCCAACGGATTACTCGATTGCATCCGCCAAACAGCTTAACGGTAAGGAATTGTCATTCAACAATATCCGTGATGCGGATGCTGCTATCCGTATCATCCGTGACTTCAAAGACCGTCCAACCGTTGTGGCTCTCAAACACATGAACCCATGTGGAATCGGTCAGGCTAACGACATCGAGACTGCTTGGGACTACGCTTATGAGTCTGACCCAGTGTCTATCTTTGGTGGTATCGTTGTTCTCAACCGTGAGGTGGATGCTGCGACAGCTGAGAAGATGCATGGTGTTTTCCTTGAAATCATCATCGCACCAAGTTATACGGATGAAGCGCTAGCTATTTTGACTAATAAAAAGAAAAACTTGCGTATCCTTGCCTTGCCATTTGATGCTCAAGAGGCTAGCGAAGTAGAAGCAGAATACACAGGTGTTGTCGGTGGACTTCTGGTACAAAACCAAGACGTGGTCAAAGAAAGCCCAGCTGACTGGCAAGTGGTGACCAAACGCCAGCCAACTGAGACAGAAGCGACTGCTCTTGAGTTTGCTTGGAAAGCTATCAAGTACGTCAAATCAAACGGTATCATCGTGACCAATGACCACATGACACTTGGCGTTGGTCCAGGTCAAACTAACCGTGTGGCTTCAGTCCGTATTGCCATTGACCAAGCTAAAGACCGTCTTGACGGCGCTGTTCTTGCTTCGGATGCCTTCTTCCCATTTGCGGACAACGTGGAAGAAATAGCCAAAGCAGGTATCAAGGCCATCATCCAGCCTGGTGGCTCTGTCCGTGACCAAGAATCTATCGAAGCTGCTGACAAATACGGCTTGACTATGGTCTTCACAGGCGTGAGACATTTTAGACATTAAGAAGATAAGAAAGCATCCAATAAATGGATGTTTTTAAAATTCGTGAAAAAATCACATATTATTTAAAAAAAGGTTGCATGATTCTAGCAAAATAAGGTATAATATAGAGTAGTAGGTGAAAAAATCACGCAAGGAGTTATAATTATGTTGATAAATTTTAGATTTGATAATTTTCTTTCAATTAATGAATTAGTTGAATTCTCTATGGTTCCAGGTAGAACAAAAGGACTTCAAGAGAGTCTTATTAATTTAAGTGCTTATAAAAAACTATTAAAAATATCTGCTATATATGGGGCAAATGCTTCTGGGAAAACAAGTTTTATAAAAGCGCTTTTGTATGCTAGATTTTTAATCGTGAATGGATTTCAAGACAAACTAGTATTTACAAGTAGTTTTAATAAAAATAAACCTGATAATAAGGAAAAAGAAAGTCGGTTTGAATTTGAGATTGTAGTGGAAAACAGGAGTTATAGTTATGGTTTTTCGGTAATTTTATCAGAAAGAAAGTTTGTAAAAGAATGGCTTTATGATATTACCAATGAAGAAACACTTATTTATATTGTAAATAGAGAATTACAAGAATTTAGCATTAACGATGACTTTATTGATATAAGTAATGAAGATAAACAAAGATTATATATTTATATTGAGGATAACATACAGGATGAGAATCAGTTGTTTCTGAATGCATTGCAAGACGGGAAAAAAGCTATAACTATAAATGAAGATTTTCGAATATTTGAGAGCGTTTATAAATGGTTTAGTGAGACGTTAGAGGTTCTTAAGACTGATGATGAAGCAAGAGGTTCAATTCCCAGTGTCACTTTACAAGATGAAGAGTACAAAATGGATTTAGGAACCTATTTGGACATGAATGACACTGGAGTAGTTGATCTTGTACCAATACCTGTCGAGAACTTAGAAGGAATTCCTGCAAAATTACAAAGTCGTTTACAAGAACAAATAATTAGTTCGGCCTCACATCGAATGAATAAAAAAGGAGAAATATCAACTATTCTTAAAACATCTTCTCATATTTTCATTATAACAGTCGATAGAGATAGTCGCATTTCCTTCTCAGAGTTAAAGTTTAAACATAAGAATGGAACATTATATAGTTTGTTTGAAGAATCGGATGGCACGGTAAGACTTGTAGAATTGTTTTCTGTATTGTTTAATAATAAGGATAAAGTATTTGTTATTGATGAGATAGATAGAAGTTTACATCCACTTTTAACATATAATTTTATCAAATCATTTAGAACAAAAAAAGGGAATAGTCAACTTATTGTTACGACACATGAGGATATGTTGCTAGATTTCAGTGTTCTTCGAAGAGATGAGATTTGGTTTGTTGAAAAAAATGAAGAAGGTAATACATATTTGTATAGTCTTGAGGAATTTAAGGAGAGATTTGATAAGAATATTGCCAATGCATATTTAGATGGTAGATATGGAGCAGTACCTAGATTACAGAGTTTATTTACTTCCTTGGTCGAAGAGGGGAGATAAAGATATGACTGGATATAAAAGTACAGGGAGCATGAGGTTAGCTAGCAAACAACCGTTTCAAGTAAGGGGAAATTCTGGAATTCGTGAACCAAGAAGGATATTTATTATATTTACTGAAGGTGTCGAAACTGAACAAAGGTATTTTGAGGAATTATCAAAATCTGAAAAAGTAAAGAAAAACATTCAAATTAAAGTCTTAAATAGATGGAAAGAGCATACAGGAAGATCGAATCAATTCCAAGTGGTAGATGATATAAGAGAATTTATTTTTCAAGCAACTAAGATTGATGACAAAGATAAATCTAACTTTGAAAGTTATTTCAAGCAAATTGTTGATGGTTGTAATATCCAAACTTTACTGAATATTACGAATAAAATTCCCAAACTAATTCAAAAATATCCAAATTTAATATCTGAAGAAGAAAATATTCAAAATCAGTTATTTGCGTTGGCAACAATTACAACTTATGATTCAAATTATGATAAAATCTGTATCATAATTGATAGGGATATGAATAGTTTTAGTAAAGAGCAATATCAAGATACAGTAAAATTATCTGAAGACAACAATTTTATTTTAGGGATTACTAATCCTTGCTTTGAATTCTTCTTACTAATGCATATCTATGATATTTCAGATATTTCAAATGATGATATATTGGAAAATAAAAAGGAACAGGAGAAAACTTTGATGGAGCGTATTTTGGATAAATGTTTGAAGGAAGAAATAGGCACATCTTTTAAGAAGCGAAATTATGATGTTAAATATTTCATAGAAAATATAGACAAAGGAATTGAAAACTCAAAGTTGTATCAATTTGACAATCATAAACTCATTAATGAAGTTGGGACATCAGTATTTACTATATTGGATGAAATATTAGAATCCCAAAGCTAAAATATCCGCATTAGTTTATAAATGATAAACTCCTAATGGTTCCTCCAACCGTTGTGGCTCTCAAACACATGAATCCATGCGGTATCGGTCAGGCTGATAACATTGAGACTGCTTGGGACTACGCTTATGAGTCTGATCCCGTTTCTATCTTTGGTGGTATTGTTGTTCTTAACCGTGAAGTGAATGCTGCGACAGCCGAGAAGATGCACGGTGTTTTCCTTGAAATCATCATCGCACCAAGCTATACGGATGAAGGGCTAGTCATTTTGACCAACAAAAAGAAAAACTTGCGTATCCTTGTCTTGCCATTTGATGCCCAAGAAGCTAGCGAAGTGGAAGCAGAATACACAGGTGTTGTCGGTGGACTTCTGGTACAAAACCAAGACGTGGTCAAAGAAAGCCCAGCTGACTGGCAAGTGGTGACCAAACGCCAGCCAACTGAGACAGAAGCGACTGCTCTTGAGTTCGCTTGGAAAGCTATCAAGTACGTCAAATCAAATGGTATCATCATCACCAATGACCACATGACACTGGGTGTTGGCCCAGGTCAAACCAACCGTGTGGCTTCTGTTCGTATCGCTATTGATCAAGCTAAAGACCGTCTTGACGGCGCTGTTCTTGCTTCGGATGCCTTCTTCCCATTTGCGGATAATGTGGAAGAAATCGCCAAAGCAGGGATCAGGGCCATCATCCAGCCGGGTGGATCCGTCCGTGACCAAGAGTCTATCGAAGCCGCTGACAAGTATGGCTTGACCATGGTCTTCACAGGAGTGAGACATTTTAGACATTAAGAACATTAAAGGGAAGAGAACAGTTTCTTTCCTTTTTTGCGTAAAAATGCGGAGTGAAACAAGATTAAAGCGAACGTTTGTGGTATAATGTTATTAAATAATTCGCAAAAGAGGTAACGAGATGAAGCTGTTAGTTGTCGGTTCGGGTGGTCGTGAACATGCGATTGCTAAGAAGTTGCTTGAGTCAAAAGAGGTAGAAAAGGTTTTTGTTGCTCCTGGGAATGACGGGATGACTCTGGATGGTCTGGAATTGGTGGACATTTCTATTTCCGAACATTCTAAATTGATTGAGTTTGCAAAAGCCAACGATATTGCTTGGTCCTTCATTGGTCCAGATGACGCCCTTGCGGCTGGGATTGTGGATGAGTTCAATGCGGCTGGTCTCAAAGCCTTTGGTCCGACAAGATTGGCTGCGGAGCTGGAGTGGTCCAAGGATTTTGCTAAGGAAATCATGGTCAAGTACGGCGTTCCGACAGCAGCCTATGGCACATTTTCAGACTTTGAGGAAGCCAAGCCCTATATCGAAAAGAAGGGTGCGCCTATCGTAGTCAAGGCAGACGGTTTGGCTCTTGGGAAGGGTGTCGTCGTTGCTGAGACAGTCGAGCAAGCGGTCGAAGCCGCTCACGAGATGCTTTTGGACAATAAATTTGGTGACTCAGGTGCGCGTGTGGTTATTGAGGAATTCCTTGAAGGAGAGGAATTTTCACTCTTTGCCTTTGCCAATGGGGACAAGTTCTACATCATGCCAACGGCTCAGGATCACAAACGTGCCTACGATGGCGATAAGGGGCCTAACACGGGGGGTATGGGTGCCTATGCGCCAGTTCCACACTTGTCACAGAGCGTGGTCGACACGGCAGTGGAGACTATTGTCAAGCCAGTCCTTGAGGGCATGATTCAAGAAGGTCGCCCTTATCTGGGTGTCCTATACGCAGGGCTTATCTTAACAGCTGATGGCCCTAAAGTCATCGAGTTCAACGCTCGCTTTGGAGATCCTGAAACACAGATTATCTTGCCTCGTTTGACATCTGACTTTGCACAAAATATTACAGATATTCTGGATAGCAAGGAGCCAAACATCACCTGGACGGATAAGGGTGTGACTCTGGGTGTGGTTGTCGCATCAAACGGCTACCCGCTAGACTATGAAAAAGGTGTCAAGTTGCCAGCCAAAACCGATGGCGACATTATCACCTACTATGCAGGAGCTAAGTTTGCGGAAAATAGCAGAGCACTGTTCTCAAATGGCGGACGAGTTTATATGCTCGTCACCACAGCAGAAACCGTCAAAGAAGCCCAAGACACCATCTACAAGGAACTCGTCCAACAACAAACAGAAGGGCTCTTCTACCGAACAGATATCGGAAGCAAGGCTATTCGATAAAGAAAAAAGCGACGAAGTCACCAAGTACGATAATGGTCGCCGTGGTGAAAAGACCAGAACAATTTCTGTTCTGGTCTAGGGAAAATTTGAGACCTTAGGCTCAAATTTTAGGAATGAAACCGAAGGTTTGCTTCCGTCCCCACCACCTAAGACCATTATCAAAAAAGAAGAAAAAAGGAAAAATTATGACTAAACCAATTATTTCCATCATCATGGGCTCAAAATCAGACTGGGCAACCATGCAAAAAACAGCAGAAGTCCTAGACCGCTTCGGTGTAGCCTACGAAAAGAAAGTTGTTTCTGCCCACCGTACACCAGACCTCATGTTCCAACATGCCGAAGAAGCTCGTAGTCGTGGCATCAAGGTTATCATCGCAGGTGCTGGAGGCGCAGCCCATTTGCCAGGTATGGTAGCGGCTAAAACAACCCTTCCAGTCATTGGTGTACCAGTCAAATCACGTGCTCTTAGTGGCGTGGACTCGCTCTATTCTATCGTTCAGATGCCGGGTGGGGTGCCTGTTGCGACAATGGCTATCGGTGAAGCTGGTGCGACAAATGCAGCTCTCTTCGCCCTCCGTCTTCTTTCAGTAGAGGATCAAGCTATCGCGACAGCTTTGGCAGATTTCGCAGAAGAACAAGGAAAAATCGCAGAGGAGTCGACGAATGAGCTCATCTAAAACAATCGGAATTATCGGTGGCGGCCAGCTGGGTCAAATGATGGCCATTTCTGCTATCTACATGGGCCACAAGGTTATCGCGCTGGATCCTGCTGAAGATTGTCCGGCCTCTCGTGTGGCGGAAATTATCGTGGCACCTTATAACGATGTGGACGCCCTCCGTCAGTTGGCAGACCGTTGCGATGTCCTCACTTACGAGTTTGAAAATGTCGACGCTGACGGTTTGGATGCCGTTATCAAGGATGGACAACTCCCTCAAGGAACAGATCTGCTCCGCATTTCGCAAAATCGTATTTTTGAAAAGGACTTTCTCGCAAACAAGGCTCAAGTGACGGTTGCACCCTACAAGGTTGTGACTTCAGGTCAAGACTTGACAGATATCGACCTGTCGAAAAACTATGTCCTCAAGACTGCGACAGGTGGCTATGATGGGCATGGGCAAAAGGTCATTCGCTCAAAAGCAGATTTGGAAGAAGCCTATGCGCTAGCTGACTCAGCAGACTGTGTTTTGGAAGAATTTGTCAATTTTGACCTTGAGATTTCTGTCATCGTGTCAGGAAATGGCAAGGATGTGACAGTTTTCCCAGTTCAGGAAAATGTCCACCGCAACAACATTCTTTCAAAGACTATCGTCCCAGCTCGCATTTCAGAAAGTCTAGCAGCTAAAGCAAAAACCATGGCAGTGAGAATCGCTGAGCAACTCAACTTGTCTGGAACCCTTTGCGTGGAAATGTTTGCGACAGCTGATGACATCATTGTCAACGAAATCGCCCCACGCCCACACAACTCTGGGCACTACTCGATTGAAGCCTGCGACTTCTCCCAGTTTGACACTCATATTCTGGGAGTTCTGGGAGCACCACTGCCAGCTATCAAACTACATACACCAGCAGTCATGCTCAACGTTCTCGGTCAACACGTTGAGACTGCTGAAAAATATGTCACAGAAAATCCAAGCGCTCACCTCCACATGTATGGTAAAATAGAAGCGAAGCACAACCGTAAGATGGGACACGTGACTTTGTTTAGTGATGTGGCGGATAGTGTGGAAGAGTTTGGGGAAGGGATTGATTTTTAGGGTATGAATAAAAAAATCTCACAATTTCTAGATGGCTTGAATAGAATGATACAAATTTTGAGTTATCTGTTTATAATAATAATTATTATATTTTTAATATTAGTAATTTTGTGTCGAGGTATGAGTATCTTTTACAATTCAAACGGGGAATTTCAATGGTACGCACTCACAGCATTTGTTGCAGTAATTTCAATAGGAGTTAATAACTATGTTACTATCAGAAATAGTGACAAGACTAATCGTGTTAATCTAATTTTGAAGGATAAACAAGAATGGATTGATAAAACAATTGATGCAGTTATAGAACTGCAAAAGTCTTATCGTTGGATTTTGCGTAGTGAATATACTTCTGAGAGAGGAAAATTCTCAGAAGAAAAAGAGAAGTCGTATGCAGAGTTCCAAGGTGCAGTTTCTAAATTAAAATTTCTCTTTATAATAAAAAACAGTGATAGTTCATTTGAACAGGAAGAAAATCCTTTGGATATAAAAAGTTCCATGTCTCAAAAAATATATTATTATGACGATGGAGCGACAAATGCAGAATCAAGACGAGTTAAAGAAGCAAATGAGAAAAATTCCAAAATTTTATCTGTTTTAAAGCATTCTGACAGCAATGATTCGAAAATACCAGTAATAATTGATTTGTTAAATCAATTATTTGAGAATATTGATGAGGTAGGAGTTAAAGGAAAAAGTGAAAAATATCAAACAAGTAGTAATTATATGGAATACCAAGAATACTTAGAAAAATTAGTAGATGGTATCTCGCTTTTTGTAGCAATAGAGAAAAATAAAATAGAGGAGAACATTTAATCATGATCAACCGTTACTCTCGCCCTGAGATGGCGAATATTTGGAGTGAAGAAAATAAATACCGTGCTTGGCTTGAGGTGGAAATCTTGGCTGACGAGGCATGGGCTGAGTTGGGGGAAATCCCTAAGGAAGATGTGGCTTTGATTCGCGAGAAGGCGGACTTTGACATCGACCGTATTTTGGAGATTGAGCAGGAGACGCGTCACGATGTAGTGGCTTTCACACGTGCGGTTTCTGAGACGCTTGGTGAAGAGCGCAAGTGGGTTCACTATGGTTTGACTTCTACCGACGTGGTGGATACGGCCTACGGTTACCTATACAAGCAGGCCAATGACATCATCCGTCGTGACCTTGAAAATTTCACCAACATCATCGCTGACAAGGCTAAGGAGCACAAGTTTACCATCATGATGGGGCGTACCCACGGTGTGCACGCTGAACCGACAACCTTTGGTCTTAAATTGGCGACTTGGTACAGCGAAATGAAGCGCAATATCGAGCGTTTCGAGCATGCGGCTGCTGGTGTTGAGGCTGGTAAGATTTCTGGTGCGGTTGGTAACTTTGCAAATATCCCACCATTTGTGGAGCAATACGTCTGCGACAAGCTTGGTATCCGTGCTCAAGAAATCTCTACACAGGTGCTTCCTCGCGACCTTCACGCTGAGTATTTTGCAGTCCTTGCTAGTATCGCGACTTCAATCGAACGCATGGCGACTGAGATTCGTGGTTTGCAAAAGTCTGAGCAACGCGAAGTGGAAGAATTCTTTGCCAAAGGGCAAAAAGGTTCTTCAGCAATGCCTCACAAACGCAACCCTATCGGTTCTGAAAACATGACAGGTCTTGCGCGTGTTATCCGTGGTCACATGATTACAGCCTATGAAAACGTCGCTCTCTGGCATGAACGTGACATTTCACACTCATCAGCTGAGCGTATCATCACACCAGATACGACCATTTTGATTGACTACATGCTCAACCGTTTTGGAAATATCGTCAAGAACTTGACAGTCTTCCCAGAAAATATGATCCGCAATATGAATTCTACGTTTGGTCTTATCTTTAGCCAACGTGCCATGTTGACCTTGATTGAAAAAGGGATGACCCGTGAGCAAGCCTATGACTTGGTACAACCAAAAACAGCCTACTCTTGGGACAATCAAGTAGATTTTAAACCACTTCTTGAAGCAGATCCAGAAGTAACATCACGCCTCACTCAAGAAGAAATCGACGAAATCTTCAACCCTCTTTATTACACTAAACGAGTGGATGATATCTTTGAACGTCTTGGTTTAGGATAATTAAAATAAAATCGAAGTTCTATTACTCTATTTACTGGAGTAGAAGAACTTCGGTTTTTCTTGTTTATTAAAGTGCTTTTGAAAAAAATAACCAATATTTATAATATGTTGAATATAGAATAGTATACTGTGACTTCTAAAATATTACTAGAAATTGATTTGAATTTCCTAATCGATTTGTCCATATTCTATTTCAATCTACTATGTTATATAATAAGCATAGAAAAAGCCCAAGCGATTAGGCTCAGGCTTTCTTCTTAGTGATCACGGTCACATGAGATGAATTTAATCTTGTAGTAATCCGCTCGTTTATAAGTTTCGCTGTATGCGAGAACTTGGCCAGTGGACTCTAACTTAGTAGTCTTGGTTTGTAAAACGGTTGGGAATTGCTCATCGACTCCGAGGACCGAAGCCGCATGTTCTGGAGTTGGAAATGTTATTTCATTGATTTCTTCAAAATGTTCATCATTCATATGAATGTGGTAATCCAATTTGAAACGGTTATAGATAGAGCTATAATATTCAAGATTTGGATAATTTGCGTTGATGTATTGTTCTGGAATGTAAGATGTGTGGTAGATGTATACGACACCATTCGTTGCGCGTATACGTTCAATCTTGTAGTAGAACTGGTCACCGCGTAGTCCAAGTTTTTCTAAGTAGTTTAATTTATTTCCGCGTTCAATAGAAAGGACGGTCACTTTATCATCTTTAGTTTCAAAAACTTCTACATCTGAAAACTCTACGAGTTTGTGTTTGCGTGCGCGTGAAACGAATGTACCTTTTCCTTGTTGGCGGACAATATAGCCATCTTTGGCAAGGTCGTTTAAGGCGCGGACAACTGTGATAGAACTGACGTCGTACATTGAAATGAGCTCTGCTTCAGTGTAAAATTTATCTCCGCTGCTAAATTGCCCAGAGATGATTTTATTTTTTAATTCGTCTTTTATGTATTGATATTTGGGAATTGCCATATTTTTACCTCTATTTTCCTTCTCCATAGAAAATTTTACCATAAAAGCGAAAAAATAGTAGTCTTTTGAATAAAAAATTAGAATAATAGTTTGAAAAATTAAGCTACATAAGCATTGCTCATATTTTATAAATGTATTTTATACAAAATTATTTTAGGTTCTATATTCTGAATTTAAAGAGCGTTTGAAATGGGTCTAAAAATGTTTGAAACTAATTGAACGTGTGTATAATAGTAAAATTACAGTAAATATTCCGACAATTTCTATTGACAATTCAAACAGATTGGTTTATAATTACTATAACAACAAATGAAAGCGTAAACTTTCGCAGTCAGAAGGTAGTTTTATGACACGATTTGAGATACGAGATGATTTTTATCTCGATGGAAAATCATTTAAGATTTTATCTGGCGCCATTCATTATTTTAGGGTTCCTCCAGAGGATTGGTATCATTCGCTCTATAACTTGAAGGCTCTTGGTTTTAATACGGTAGAGACTTATGTGGCTTGGAATTTACACGAGCCTCGTGAGGGTGAGTTTCATTTTGAAGGAGCTCTGGATTTGGAGCGATTTCTACAGACAGCGCAAGACTTGGGTCTCTACGCTATCGTTCGTCCGTCACCCTTCATCTGTGCGGAATGGGAATTCGGTGGTTTACCAGCCTGGCTCTTAACCAAGGATATGAGGATTCGTTCATCAGATCCAGCCTATATTGAGGCTGTCGGTCGCTACTATGATCAGCTCTTTCCACGATTGGTTCCACATCTGTTGGACAATGGTGGCAATATCCTCATGATGCAGGTTGAAAATGAGTATGGTTCTTATGGAGAAGATAAGGCTTATCTGAGAGCAATTCGACAGTTGATGGAAGAGCGTGGCGTAACCTGTCCTCTCTTTACATCAGATGGTCCATGGAGAGCTACTCTGAAAGCTGGAACCTTAATCGAAGATGACCTCTTTGTAACAGGCAACTTTGGTTCTAAAGCTCCGTACAACTTTTCACAGATGCAGGAATTCTTTGATGAACATGGCAAGAAATGGCCACTCATGTGTATGGAGTTCTGGGATGGCTGGTTCAATCGTTGGAAAGAACCGATTATCACACGGGATCCAAAAGAATTGGCAGATGCAGTTCGAGAGGTTTTGGAGCAAGGTTCCATCAATCTTTACATGTTCCACGGTGGTACAAACTTTGGCTTCATGAATGGTTGCTCAGCTCGAGGGACTTTGGACCTGCCACAAGTTACATCTTATGATTACGATGCCCTTCTGGATGAAGAAGGAAATCCAACTGCCAAATATCTGGCAGTCAAGAAGATGATGGCAACACATTTTCCAGAGTATCCGCAGTTGGAACCCCTCTACAAAGAGAGTATGGAGTTGGATGCTATTCCACTAGTTGAAAAAGTTTCCTTGTTTGAAACCTTGGATAGCTTGTCAAGTCCGATAGAAAGTCTCTATCCTAAAAAGATGGAGGAGTTGGGACAAAGCTATGGCTACCTACTCTATCGAACAGAGACAAGCTGGGATGCAGAAGAAGAAAGACTTCGTATCATTGACGGTCGAGATAGGGCTCAGCTTTATGTCGATGGTCAGTGGGTTAAAACCCAATATCAGACAGAGATTGGGGAAGATATTTTCTATCAAGGCGAAAAGAAAGCGTTATCTAGGATTGACATATTGATAGAAAATATGGGGCGTGTCAACTATGGGCATAAGTTCTTAGCGGATACGCAACGTAAGGGAATTCGGACAGGGGTTTGTAAGGATTTGCATTTCTTACTAAACTGGAAACACTATCCACTCCCACTAGACAATCCTGAGAAAATTGATTTTTCAAAAGGATGGACTCAAGGACAACCAGCCTTTTATGCTTATGACTTTACAGTCCAAGAGCCAAAAGATGCTTACCTAGACTTGTCTGAGTTTGGTAAGGGAGTTGCCTTTGTCAATGGGCAGAATCTAGGACGTTTTTGGAACGTTGGCCCAACTCTCTCGCTTTATATCCCTCATAGCTATCTCAAGGAAGGTGCCAACCGCATCATCATCTTTGAAACAGAGGGCCAATATAAAGAAGAGATTCATTTAACTCGTAAACCTACACTAAAACACATAAAGGGGGAAAACTTATGACAATTGTAGGATGCCGTATCGATGGACGTTTGATCCACGGACAAGTAGCCAATCTTTGGGCTGGAAAACTAAATGTTTCACGCATTATGGTTGTAGACGACGAAGTTGTCAACAACGATGTTGAAAAGAGTGGTTTGAAACTTGCGACACCACCAGGTGTAAAATTGAGTATTTTGCCAATTGAAAAAGCGGCAGCCAATATTCTTGCTGGAAAATACGATAGCCAACGTCTCTTTATCGTGGCTCGTAAACCAGACCGCTTCCTTGGTTTGGTTGAAGCAGGTGTACCACTTGAAACCCTTAATGTTGGGAATATGTCTCAAACACCAGAAACTCGCCCCATCACACGTTCTATCAATGTAGTAGACAAGGATGTGGAAGACTTCCACAAATTGGCAGAAAAAGGTGTTAAACTTACTGCTCAAATGGTTCCAAATGATCCAATTTCAGACTTTTTGAGCTTATTAAAATAGGAAAAAATTTTTAGGAGGTCATTGTTATGATACAATGGTGGCAAATTTTACTTCTCACTTTGTACTCAGCTTATCAAATCTGTGATGAGTTGACGATCGTTTCATCTGCAGGTTCCCCTGTATTTGCTGGTTTCATTACTGGTTTAATCATGGGAGATGTGACTACTGGTCTGCTTATCGGTGGTAACTTGCAATTGTTTGTTCTTGGGGTTGGTACCTTCGGTGGTGCCTCTCGTATCGATGCAACTTCTGGTGCAGTTCTTGCGACAGCCTTCTCTGTTTCACAAGGAATTGATACAGCACTTGCGATTACAACAATCGCTGTGCCAGTAGCAACTCTCTTGACATACTTCGACGTTCTTGGACGCATGACAACTACTTTCTTTGCTCACCGTGTGGATGCTGCAATCGAACGCTTTGACTATAAAGGTATTGAACGCAACTACCTACTTGGTGCGATTCCTTGGGCTCTATCTCGTGCCCTTCCAGTCTTCTTTGCGCTTGCTTTTGGTGGTGAATTTGTACAACACGTAGTAGACTTCGTTACAAAATACCAATGGGTTGCAGATGGTTTGACACTCGCAGGACGTATGCTTCCAGGTCTTGGATTTGCAATCTTGCTTCGTTACCTTCCAGTTAAACGTAACCTTCACTACCTTGCTATGGGATTTGGTTTGACAGCTATGTTGACTGTTCTTTACTCATATGTAACTGGTCTTGGTGGCGCTGTTGCTGGTATCGTAGGTACTCTTCCTGCTGAAGTTGCTGAAAAAATTGGTTTCGTGAACAACTTCAAAGGTTTGTCTATGATTGGTATCTCTATCGTAGGTATCTTCCTTGCAGTGCTTCACTTCAAAAATAGCCAAAAAGTAGCTGTAGCAGCACCTTCTACACCATCAGAAAGTGGGGAAATCGAAGATGACGAATTCTAATTACAAACTTACAAAAGAAGATTTTAATCAAATCAACAAACGTAGCTTGTTTACTTTCCAATTAGGTTGGAACTACGAACGTATGCAAGCTTCTGGTTACCTTTACATGATTTTGCCTCAATTGCGTAAAATGTATGGGGATGGAACTCCTGAATTGAAAGAAATGATGAAAGTTCATACTCAATTCTTCAATACTTCACCATTCTTCCACACCATCATCGCTGGTTTTGATCTTGCCATGGAAGAAAAAGATGGTGTAGGTTCAAAAGATGCCGTTAATGGTATCAAGACAGGTTTGATGGGACCATTCGCTCCTCTTGGAGATACAATCTTTGGTTCACTTGTACCTGCTATCATGGGATCTATCGCAGCAACTATGGCTATCGGTGGTCAACCTTGGGGTATCTTCCTTTGGATTGCAGTTGCAGTAGCGTATGATATCTTCCGTTGGAAACAGTTGGAATTTGCCTACAAAGAAGGGGTTAACCTTATCAACAACATGCAAAGTACCTTGACAGCTTTGATTGACGCTGCATCTGTACTTGGTGTCTTCATGATGGGTGCTCTTGTAGCAACAATGATCAACTTTGAAATTTCTTACAAATGGGCAATCGGTGAGAAGATGATTGACTTCCAAGACATCTTGAACCAAATCTTCCCACGCTTGCTTCCAGCAATCTTTACTGCCTTTATCTTCTGGTTGCTTGGTAAGAAAGGTATGAACTCTACTAAAGCTATCGGTATTATTATCGTACTTGCTTTGGCTCTTTCTGCCTTTGGTAAATTTGTACTTGGAATGGGCGCATAATTTATGACGCAATCATTAATTTTGGTGAGCCATGGTCGTTTCTGTGAAGAACTTAAAGGTAGCACAGAAATGATTATGGGCCCACAAGGCAATATTTACACAGTAGCTCTTCTTCCAGAAGATGGCCCAGAAGACTTTACTGCAAAATTCGAAGCTGCTATTGAAGGAGTGGATGATTTCCTAGTCTTTGCGGATCTTCTCGGTGGGACACCTTGTAACGTGGTCAGTCGTTTGATCATGGAGGGTCGTGACATCGAACTTTATGCAGGGATGAATCTTCCAATGGTGATTGAATTTATCAATGCGAGCCTTACAGGCGCAGATGCGGACTATAAGAACCGTGCTGCAGAAAGCATTGTGAAAGTTAATGATCTGTTAGCAGGCTTCGATGATGACGAAGATGAATAAGATGTGACAACGTGAAAATCACAGGGAAAATAGGCGATAGGAGGATGGAGCTATGCTCCGACGATAATCGGTCTTTTTCCCAAAGATTTTAGTTGGAACTCATTTCAATAAGATGTGACAACGTGAAAATCGTTAGAGCAACTTATATAGAATATTCATGGGAATGGGGCTTACTCCCATTCCCATATTTGATAGAAAAAGAGGAACTCAATGCTACATTATACAAAAGAAGACTTGCTCGAATTGGGTGCAGAAATCACTACACGTGAAATCTACCAACAGCCTGATGTATGGAAAGAAGCTTTTGAATCTTATCAAGCAAAACGTGAAGAAATTGCAGCCTTCCTACAAGGGATTGCTGATAAACATGACTATATCAAGGTAATCTTGACAGGTGCTGGGACTTCTGCTTATGTGGGAGATACCTTGGTACCTTACTTTAAGGAAGTCTATGACGAACGCAAATGGAATTTCAATGCCATTGCGACCACAGATATTGTTGCCAATCCAGAAACTTATTTGAAAAAAGATGTGGCGACTGTCCTTGTATCCTTTGCTCGTAGTGGGAACTCGCCTGAAAGTGTGGCGACTGTTGATTTGGCCAAGGCCTTGGTGGATGAGCTTTACCAAGTGACGATTACTTGTGCAGCGGACGGTAAGTTGGCTATTCAAGCTCATGGAGATGACCGCAATCTCTTGCTTTTGCAACCAGCTGCCTCTAATGATGCTGGATTTGCCATGACTTCTAGCTTTACATCTATGATGTTGACAGCACTCTTGGTCTTTGATCCTACAGAATTTGCTGTGAAAGCTGAACGTTTTGAAGTTGTATCTAGTCTTGCTCGTAAAGTTTTAGATAATGCAGAAGATGTCAAAGAGCTTGTTGACCTCGACTTTAATCGTGTCATTTATCTAGGCGCTGGTCCTTTCTTTGGACTTGCTCATGAAGCTCAGCTCAAGATTTTGGAATTGACAGCTGGCCAAGTGGCGACCATGTATGAAAGTCCAGTTGGCTTCCGTCACGGTCCAAAATCTCTGATCAACGAAGATACTGTAGTTTTGGTCTTTGGTACAACGACAGACTACACTCGTAAGTACGACTTGGACTTGGTTCGTGAAGTTGCTGGTGACCAGATTGCTCGCCGTGTTGTACTTTTGAGTGATCAATCCTTTGGTCTTGAAAATGTCAAAGAAGTGGCTCTTGGTTGTGGCGGTGTCTTGAATGATATTTACCGTGTCTTCCCTTACATCGTTTATGCCCAACTCTTTGCCCTATTGACTTCACTCAAGGTAGAAAATAAACCAGATACACCTTCTCCTACAGGTACCGTAAACCGTGTGGTACAAGGTGTTATCATCCACGAATATCAAAAGTAAGACAGTGTTTATGAATTCTTGACAAGAGGATTTGTAAATCATACAAGTAAACCATAGATTGTCAAGGCGCTTTCTATGGTTTGTTTGCTTGAGAGAAATAGTAAAAGGAGAAGAGAATGAAAGCATACACAGAGCGTGTATTTGGAAATCATGAGGGCAAGGATGTATTGGCCTATCAATTTGAAACTGACAGTGGCTACCAACTTGAGGTTATGACTTATGGTGCGACCATCTTGCGCTATGTCACACCTGACAAGGCTGGAAACTTTGCCAATGTTATCTTAGGTTTTGATGATTTTGATAGCTATGTAGGCAATAGCCCCAAGCATGGAGCTAGCGTAGGTCCTGTGGCCGGCCGTATTGCAGGTGCGACCTTTGAGCTTAATGGCAAGAACTATGACCTTGAAGTCAACAATGCTAGCAACTGTAACCACAGTGGTTCAACTGGTTGGGATTCGAGTTTGTTTGAACTAGTTGAAGTGAGTGACCATGGCTTGATCCTCTACACAGAGCGTACAGATGGGACAGGAGGATTTCCTGGAGATCTCAAGATTTGGATTAGTTATCACTTGGAAGAAACTGGTGCCTACGAAATTAGCTACAAGGTAACAACTGATCAGGATACGCTGGTCAATCCAACCAACCACAGCTATTTCAACTTGTCTGGTGATTTCACGCAGACGATTGACCGCCATGTCTTCCAACTAAACACAGAGGGCATTTACCCAATCGCTCCCGACGGTGTTCCTGCCAAAACTCCAGAGACTACTCGTGATGTGGCCAAACACATCTACAATGGTGCCTTGTTGAAAGACATCTTTGCAGAAGAAGATGAGCAAATCCAGCTGGTATCTGGTTTGGATCATCCATTTGCTCTTCCTGTGGATCATGATAATGCTGGTTTCCTTTATGACCAAAACTCAGGTCGCTTTCTACTTTTCAAGACAGAGGCCCCTTGCTTCGTAGTCTACACAGCAAACTTTGTGGATGAAAGTGTCATCATAGGAGGTCAGCCAATGGTGCAGCACAATGGGATTGCCCTTGAAGCGCAAGCTTTACCAGATGCCATTCACAGTGACCTCAGAGACCAAGTCATCCTCAAAGCCGGTCAAACCTTCACAAGTAAGACACGTTATGAACTTGTTGTGAAATAAAGGATGAAGATTATACTTTTCGGGGTGAGTTTTATTTACTTCATGACATCGGTAGAAATGGGCAAATAGTAGGGGAATATGATATAATTTAATAGTGAAAATACCTGTCCTATCTAGAGGATAAAAGGAGAAAAAGATGAAGAAAATTGTATTTGCTAGCGCCTTAGCCTTGACCTTGGCAGGAGCAGTTTTGACAAATGATGTTTTTGCGAATGACAGACTGGTTGCAACACAATCTGCTGATGGCAATGTATTGACCTCAGAGGTGCTAAAACCTTCTAGTGGCAATGTTTTGGTTGGAATCAAAGGAGAATTTGTGGCTCCTCATCAACAATCTATTTTAGATGCTATCAATAAAATTCGTAAAGAAGCAGCCGACGAAGGTTTGGTAGATAAGTATGTTCCTGTCAAATGGTCAGTTGACCATGAGAAAACGGCTTTTGTACGCGCTGCTGAGGTATCTGTTGCGCTGAAGGCTGAACGTCTTTCCAGCAAAAACAACTGGACTGCCTTTCCATCTGGTAATAGCCTAAGTGGAGAAGCTTTAGATTTGAATCCTGATGGATTTCTAAAAGCAATTGAAAACTGGCATGCTGAAAAGGTGCAATATGTGGCGAAAAAGAAAGATAAAACATCAAAAGAATTTTCATCTTATTATGAGAACTTGATTAACCCTAAATTTACCCATGTGGGTCTTGCTGCTTTTAAAAATGCAGCTAGTCCTCAGAAGGCAGCAACGGTTGCTCTGGCTCTAGGAACTACGACTTCTTCGGAGGAATTGGCTGGTGGATATGGTTCTGCTGTTCAGTACACAGAAGTGACTGCCTCAAACCTTTCAACAGTTAAAAGTAAAGCCATAGTTGTAGAAACACCGCTGAAAGATTTCAGAAAATCTACGTCTGATCAGTCTGGCTGGGTGCAGTCTAATGGCAAGTGGTATTTTTATGAGTCTGGTGATGTGAAGACAGGCTGGTTGAAAACAGGTGGTCAATGGTACTACTTGAATGACCTAGGTGTCATGCAGACTGGATTTGTAGAAGTTGACGGATCGGTGTATTATCTAAGTAACTCAGGCGCTATGTTTACAGGCTGGGGAACAGATGGTAGCAGATGGTTCTACTTTGATGGCTCAGGAGCTATGAAAACAGGCTGGTACAAGGAAAATGGTACCTGGTATTACCTTGATGAAGAAGGGATCATGAAGACGGGTTGGTTTAAAGTAGGTCAACACTGGTACTATGCCTACGGTTCTGGAGCTTTGGCAGTGAGCACAACAACACCAGATGGTTACCGTGTAAATGGTAATGGTGAATGGGTAAACTAGGCTGAAAATGTCAGGCCATAGGTAAAGTATTCATCTTACTTAGCAAAAAAATGAACGATAAGAAAGAGGTTGATGGCGAACATTGACCTCTTTTGTAGTTTGGATAGTGGACTGATTTTAGAAGAGTATAAATTTTCCCACAATAAAAGCATGATAGTAAGTGTTTAAAAACGTTGCTATCATGCCTTTGTCATAGATTGCGCTTATGATTTTTCTTCTCACATTGAGTGTTTATCCAGTTTCTTTTAGAGATTCTAATCTACAAATTCTTTCTCTTCTTGGCATTCTTAGTCAGGGAAACCTGGTAAGTATCTTGTTCTTTAGTGAGGTAATGGATGACTTGAAAATCATCGGTTTGAGCCTTGAAATCCACTTCGTAGACAGTGGTGACTTGTTCTCCATCATTGCTGGTATCAATCGAGATGAGGTCTAACTCGGTACAGAATTGTGATAGCCCAGATTGGATAGTTTGGAGTTGCTTTTCTTGGTTGGCAATTGTGATGGTTAATAGTCTGCGACGTTGGTGATTGCTCTTGCTTTGTTGTTTCTCTAAAAGAAGCCATACTGCTAAGATAAAGACAGTGAAGAGAACCGCTAGAGCTAGGTAGCCTGTCCCTGCTGCTAGCCCGATAATCATGGCAAGAAAGATAGCAATTAGCTCTCTCGAACCACTAGTGGCTGAACGGAAACGAATGAGGCTAAAAGTTCCTGCAACGGCGATAGAGGTTCCTAGGCTGCCATTTACCAGAAAGATGACCAAGGTCATCAAGCAGGGGAGTAGGGTCAAACTAACAGCAAATTCCCGTGTATAGAGGGTACGGTGTTTGTAAGCCCAGGTCAGCGCCAAACCTAAAATCAGGCTGACTAAGAGAGCCAGAAAGAGCTGGATGGGATTGGCAGTAGCAGTTGTGTCGTTGAAGATAGAGTTGAAAAGATTAGACATAAGTAGTACCTACACTTTCTGTGCTTGATCGTGGGCTATAGTCCAGCCCCTGAGACTTGTGGTAGGCGCAGCTGTATTTTGAAAATTTCTGCTCTACCAGTCCATATTGGTCGAGAATATCTTGTAGCCATTGGGGTTTTCTACCTGGAGCTTTAATTTCCATGATGACAATGTCCTCGTTTAGTAGAGGAAAACCGTCCTTTCCTGAAAATAAACTGACATTCTCATCACGATAGGTTAGATTTTGGTCAATGGTGACACGAATTTTATTGTAGGGAAATCCACTAATTTCTTTCTTTTCCTTGAGAGAAAAGCGGTCGTAGTAGATATACATACGAGGGATAATGGCTTGCTGATATTCCTCTTGGAGTTGCTGAATTTTTTCAATCATCATTCGGTCCTTGATACTGCTATCTAGCTGTCCCTTGGTCATAAACTGGGTGATAGACTGGGGAGTCGATAAGAGACGATGTTTTCGTCCGACACCAGCTTTGTCCTTAGATTTGATTTCTAAAAATACCTGACTATCAGGCTGGACTTGACTGAGATAGGTTCGCATCCGAATCTTTTCTTTGCGCTTAGTACCTTGGCCATCCTTCTGAATCATATCAAATTGCTCTGTATCAAAGTAGATGTTGGAAATGGTCGAAGTTGGATAATCATCCTCGACGAGGTATATTTTTAAGTCCTCTATTAAATTAGCCAAGTCGCTCTTGGCAATGACATATTTGGTTTCAATTCGTTTAAAGCTTGTTTCAATTGGTTTCATAAATCATGTCTCCTTTATCAAACTATTTTAATACACTATCTTATTAGAAGATAGGTGTGTCTGGGCAAGTTGAACTTGCTTGTGATTAGTCTATGGAATTTTCCTAAAACTTTTGTTAAAGATAACTTAACTGAAACTGAACTTAAGAAAACTTTCAGAAAAAGTTTAGATTTTTTTCAGACTTACCCTGTAAACTAAGGTCAAGCTAAATGAAGGCGAGGAAAAAGGTATGAAATCAAAAAAATGGACTCTAATCTTAACCAGTTTAACAGCTCTGACCTTGATGACAGCTTGTGGACAGTCAGCTACCAAGTCAAGTACAACTGCAGCGGCAGATACTACTGCTATCACAACTTCAACTAAAAACAGTCAATCTTCTTACTTTACAGAAAAGGACTACGACACTTCTTATGATGAAAGCACAGCTTCGAAGATTGAGTTATCAGGCTCATCTGCCAGTGTCTCTGGAGACGGTGTGACAGTTTCTGGCTCAACGGTGACCATCTCAAAAGCAGGTACCTATGTGATTTCAGGTCAGTCTGACGGAGTGCAGATCAAGGTAGAGGCAGATAAGTCAGCAGATGTTCATCTAGTCCTAAAAGGTGCGACCATGACTAATACAAATGCAGCGATTTCTGCGACATCAGCCGGTCATGTCTACCTGACTCTGGCAGAGGGAACTACCAACAGTCTCTCTGACTCAAGCTCTAACAGTGATGAAAAGGCAAATGCCGCTCTCTTTTCAAAGGTTGATTTGACCATCAATGGCTCAGGTACTCTTACTGTAGATGGCAAGAAAAGCAAAGCTATCAAGGCAAATGATACGCTTCACATCACAGGTGGAACTTTTAACATCACATCGGTTGGCGATGCCTTTAATGTCAATGATGAACTTAATGTCACTGGTGCGACCATGACCATCGATGCCAAGGAAGATGGTGTTAAAGTTGATAATGATGACGATATGACTGTCGGAAATATGTATTTAGCTAACAATACCATAACAGTCACAGCAGGGGATGATGGCATTCACGCTTCTGGCAACCTAGTGATTGATAGCGGTACTTACACAGTCAAGAATTCGACTGAAGGAATTGAAGGAAAAGGCATTACAATCAATGGTGGTGATATCAATGTCTACTCGACAGATGATGGAGTCAATGCAGCTAATAAAAATGCCCAGCAAAGTGATATTTACTTTACCATGACAGGTGGCAATCTAACTGTTGAAGTCGGTCAAGGGGACACAGATCCGATTGACTCAAACGGGAATATCACGGTCACAGGCGGAACTATTAAATTGATAGGACAATCAGGCTTTGACTTTGATGGAACAGCAACCTATACAGGTGGGGATATTTACATCAACGGCGAAAAACAAACAGATATTGTCAATTCTATGCCTGGAGGCGGAGGTCCGAATGGAGGTCCTCAAGGCGGCGGTCCAGCCCCTGGCGGACGAGGATAAATAGAAAAGGATAGCTTTCTAAGAGAAATGTTATCCTTTTTATATCGATGATAGATTGATATATTACGAGTGATTTTACAATTGTAGCTTTCAAAGTTACAATTGTTAGGCTACCCGTCTTTGTTTACTGACTCAAGTCATCAGTCCCTCCTTGACACTCCGTCAATTTTTGATACAATAGTACAAAATTAGAGGAGGTAGGCTATGATTCAGAAGCATGCGATTCCCATTTTAGAGTTTGATGACAATCCTCAGGCGGTTATCATGCCCAATCACGAGGGGTTGGATTTGCAGTTGCCTAAGAAGTGTGTCTATGCCTTTTTAGGTGAGGAGATTGACCGCTATGCGAGGGAAGTAGGGGCGGACTGTGTCGGTGAATTCGTTTCTACCACCAAGTCCTATCCAATCTATGTCGTGAACTACAAAGGCAAGGAGGTCTGTCTGGCTCAGGCTCCTGTCGGTTCAGCTCCAGCAGCCCAGTTTATGGATTGGTTGATTGGCTATGGTGTGGAGCAGATTATTTCCACTGGAACCTGTGGTGTGCTGGCTGATATAGAAGAAAATGCCTTTCTGGTCCCTGTTCGCGCTCTGCGAGATGAAGGAGCTAGTTATCACTATGTGGCACCTTCTCGTTATATGGAAATTCAGCCAGAGGCTATTACTGCTATTGAGCGAGTGTTGGAAGCCAGAGGGATTCCCTATGAAGAAGTCATGACCTGGACGACAGACGGTTTTTATCGAGAGACAGCTGAAAAGGTTGCCTATCGCAAGGAAGAAGGCTGTGCTGTTGTGGAGATGGAGTGTTCTGCGCTTGCGGCAGTAGCCCAACTGCGTGGGGTTCTCTGGGGAGAATTGTTGTTTACAGCTGATTCCTTAGCAGACTTGGACCAGTACGATAGTCGTGACTGGGGTTCAGAAGCTTTCGAGAAGGCCTTGGAACTCTGCCTTGAGATAGCCTTTCAGATATAGCTACTCTCCTACTTTTTATGGTACAATGGATGTATGTTATTCAAATTATTTGTGAAAAAACTTGAAAGGGCCTTGGGCGGACTTTCGCCAGCTCGTCGCATCTTTTTAAGTTTCGCTGGAGTTATTTTTATAGGCTCTCTTCTTTTGAGTTTGCCTTTTGTTCAGGCAAGTGGTTCTCAGGCCACTTATTTTGACCATCTCTTTACGACGGTTTCCATGGTCTGTGTGACTGGCCTTTTTACGCAACCAGTGGCTACTACCTATAATGTCTGGGGTCAGTTGATTTGTATGCTCTTGATACAGATTGGTGGCTTGGGGCTCATGACCTTTATCGGGGTCTTTTATATTCAGGGGAAGCAAAAGCTTAGTCTTCGCAGTCGTGAAACCATTCAGGAGAGTTTTAGTTACGGGGAAACTCGGTCGCTGAAGGCCTTTATGCGGTCCATCTTTTTGACGACTTTTCTGGTGGAGGGCTTGGGTGCCTTTCTACTAAGTTTCCGTTTTATTCCTGAGTTCGGCTGGGGACGAGGCATTTTTACTTCTATCTTTTTAGCTATTTCAGCCTTTTGTAATGCTGGTTTTGATAATTTCGGCAGTAGCAGTTTAGTGGCTTTTCAGACGGATCCCTTGATTAATCTGGTCATTTCTGGCTTGATTATCACAGGTGGTCTCGGCTTTATGGTCTGGTTTGACTTGGCAACCCAGTTTGACAAGAAGAAAAAACGCCGTCTGCGTTTCCACACCAAGTTGGTCCTCTTCTTGACTGCAGGAATTTTGCTATTTGGGACAGTATCCACACTCTTTACGGAGTGGCACAATCCAGGAACGATTGGTAATCTCAGTGTTCCAGAGAAAGTGCTAGTCAGCTTTTTCCAAACCGTCAGCATGAGAACGGCCGGCTTTGCTTCTATTGACTATACCCAAGCTCGGCCTGTGACCTTGTTTATCTATATCCTACAGATGTTTCTCGGAGGGGCGCCTGGAGGGACGGCTGGGGGGCTCAAGATTACGACTTTCTTTGTCTTATTGGTCTTTGCGCGTAGTGAATTGCTGGGCTTGCCTCATGCCAATGTTGCCCAGAGAACCATTGAGGCTCGTACAGTCCAAAAATCCTTTAGTGTCTTCATTATCTTTTTGATGACCTTCTTGTTGGGCTTGATGTTGTTGGGAATTACAGCAGAAGGAACACCGCGATTTATCTACCTCATGTTTGAGACCATTTCCGCCCTTGCGACAGTTGGGGTAACGGCAAATCTGACACCAGAATTGGGCAAGCTAGCCCTCAGCATTGTCATGGTGCTCATGTTTATCGGCCGTATCGGTCCCTTGACCTTGCTGGTTAGTCTAGCGGATTACCAGCCTGATAAGAAAGATTTGATTCAGTATATGAAAGCAGATATTAGTATTGGATAAGAAAGGAAGAATGATGTCAGATCGTACGATTGGAATTTTAGGTTTGGGGATTTTCGGGAGTAGTGTCCTGACGGCCCTAGCCAAGCAAGATATGAATATCATTGCCATTGACGACCACGCCGAGCATATCAATCAATTTGAGCCAGTTTTGGCGCGTGGAGTTGTGGGCGATATTACAGACGAGGAACTCCTCAGAACGGCAGGAATTGATACCTGTGATACGGTTGTAGTGGCAACAGGGGAAAATCTAGAGTCGAGTGTGCTTGCAGTCATGCATTGTAAGAGTCTAGGGGTACCAAGGGTTATTGCCAAGGTCAAAAGCCAGACAGCTAAGAAGGTGCTAGAAAAAATTGGTGCTGACTCGGTGATTTCACCTGAGTATGAAATGGGGCAGTCTCTAGCGCAGACCATTCTCTTTCATAACAATGTTGATGTCTTTCAGCTGGACAAAAATGTGTCTATCGTGGAGATGAAAATTCCGAGTGTTTGGGCAGGTCAAAGCCTGAGCCAGCTAGATTTACGTGGCAAATATAATCTCAATGTCCTAGGATTTCGTGAACAAGAAAATTCACCGCTAGATGTCCAGTTTGGTCCTAATGACCTCTTGAAAGCAGATGCCTATATCTTGGCGGTCATTAACAACCAGTATCTAGATGACTTGGCAGAATTAAATTCTTAAGGAGGGGAAAACCCTCTTTTTTGATGTCCAAGATAGCAAATAGAGATAGCAACCCTTGTATTCTAGTAAAAGTCCTTCAAAAACTGGACTTTATGGTAGAATAGAAAGAAGTGACAAGAGAGTAAGAAAAAATCAGTCCCCTAAAGGAGTAGATTATGAAGTTATTGTCTATCGCCATCCCTAGCTATAATGCCGCAGCCTATCTTCATTACTGTGTGGAGTCGCTAGTGATTGGTGGTGAGCAAGTTGAGATTTTGATTATCAATGATGGGTCTCAGGACCAGACTCAGGAAATCGCTGAGCGTTTAGCTAGCAAGTATCCTAACATCGTTAGAGCCATCTATCAGGAAAATAAAGGCCATGGCGGTGCGGTCAATCGTGGCTTGGCAGAGGCTTCTGGGCGCTATTTTAAAGTAGTTGATAGTGATGACTGGGTAGATCCTCGTGCTTACCTGAAAATTTTGGAAACCTTGCAGGAACTAGAGAGTGAAGGGCAGGAAGTTGACGCCTTTGTGACCAATTTTGTATATGAAAAGGAAGGACAGTCTCGTAAGAAGAGTATGAGTTACGAGTCAGTCTTGCCTGTCCAGCAGATTTTTGGCTGGGACCAGGTCGGAAATTTCTCCAAAGGCCAGTATATCATGATGCACTCGCTGATTTACCGGACAGATTTGTTGCGAGCGAGCCAGTTCCAACTGCCTGAGCATACTTTTTATGTCGATAATCTCTTTGTCTTTACCCCCCTTCAGCAGGTCAAGACCATGTACTATCTGCCTGTTGATTTCTATCGTTATTTGATTGGGCGTGAGGACCAGTCTGTCAATGAGCAAGTGATGATTAAGCGCATTGACCAGCAACTCAAGGTTAATCGTCTTTTAGTAGACCAGCTTGATTTATCTAAAGTAAGCCACCCTAAAATGCGAGAATATCTGCTGAATCACATTGAAATCACGACGGTTATTTCCAGTGCCTTGCTCAATCGAGCAGGCACAGCAGAGCATCTTGCCAAAAAACGGGAGCTGTGGACCTATATTCAGCAGGAAAATCCAGAGGTCTTTCAGGCCATTCGCAAGACCATGCTCAGTCGTTTGACCAAACATTCAGTCTTGCCAGCCCGCAAACTTTCTAATGTTGTCTATCAAATCACCAAATCTGTTTATGGATTTAATTAATATAAGTATTTTATAAGAGGGATTTAAGAAAAATTTTAACTTTTTCTTAGTCCTTCTTAATTTTAGGAGATTATACTAGAGTCATCAAATAAAGAAAAACTCTAAGGAGAATCCTATGAAATTCAATCCAAATCAAAGATATACTCGTTGGTCTATTCGCCGTCTTAGTGTCGGTGTTGCCTCAGTTGTTGTGGCTAGTGGCTTCTTTGTCCTAGTTGGTCAACCAAGTTCGGTGCGTGCCGATGTAGTCAATCCAACCCCTGCTCAAGTAGTGCCAGACGCAGATTCTGCAAGTGAAAAGAGCGACTTGCCAGCAGAACTTCTCAAAGAAGCAGTCGATACAGCTCTTCCTTTAGAACAGGCAGACTCAGCACCCAAAGTAAGCTTGGATACTACAAGCTCTCCAGAAAAAGTGAGTATAGCTGATAAAGACCAAGTGGTAGCGCCAAAAGAAGAAGTACAAGCAAAACCAGAATCTAAGAAAGAAACAGGAGATGCGCTTAAACCTGCGACAAATCCTGCGCCTACAGTTTCTGGACAAGACCGTGAAGCAAGTGAGGCTCAACCAGCAACTACTCCAGCTGAAGTTCAAAAAGGTGTGGCTGACAATACCAAAGACACAGTAGATGTTCCAGCCACTTACCTAGACAAAGCTAATTTCCCTGGACCGTTCACAGCTGGCGTCAACCAAGTTATTCCATACGAATTCTTTGCTGGTGACGGTATGTTAACACGCCTTATCTTGAAAGCCTCAGACAAAGCCCCATGGTCAGACAACGGTTCAGCCAAAAATCCAGCTCTTCCACCAGTAGAGAAATTGGGCAAAGGCCTCTATTTCTATGAAGTGGATTTGGCCGGCACTCAAGGTAAATCAGATAAAGAGCTTCTTGACCTTTTGAAACAAAACGGCACTCAAAGCTATAAAGCTACCATCAAAGTTTACGGTGCGAAAGACGGCAAGGCAGATTTGAGCAATCTCGTAGCAACCAAAGAATTGGATGTCAACTTGAATGGTTTAACTACCCCAGCTGAAGTACAAAAAGGCGTGGCCGACAACACCAAAGATACAGTAGATGTTCCGGCTTCTTACTTGGACAAATCCAACTTCCCAGGTCCATTCACAGCCGGCGTCAACCAAGTCATTCCATATGAATTCTTCGCCGGAGACGGTATGTTAACTCGCCTTATCTTGAAAGCATCCGACAAGGCTCCATGGTCAGACAATGGTTCAGCTAAAAATCCTGCTCTCCCACCAGTAGAAAAATTGGGCAAAGGCCTTTACTTCTACGAAGTAGACTTGGCAGGAACTCAAGGCAAATCAGATAAAGAACTTCTAGACCTCTTGAAACAAAACGGCACTCAAAGCTACAAGGCAACTATCAAGGTATACGGTGCCAAAGATGGCAAGGCAGATTTGAGCAATCTCGTAGCGACAAAAGATTTGACAGTGAACTTGCATGGACATCAGTCTCTGATTCCGATGCAGTCAGGTTTCGTCCCATCTTCTAATGGTTCAGCTATGCCGGCTCCAATGATGAATAGTCATCAAGATGCATCTAAGATGAACGCTCAAATGCCTAGTGCCAATCAAGATGAGATGAAATCTAAAATGCCAGCTGCTAGTCAGGATAAGATGATGCCTAACAAAGAGCAGGACAAAACCATGAATGCTAGCCAGTCTATGGCAACTTCAAGTATGAAACAAGACCAAGTCGCAGCAACTTCAAGCAAAATGTCTGATGAAGGAAAGGTGGCATCTAATAACAAGGTATCAAGTCCAATGATGGCTGCTCAAATGAAAGAGCAAAAAGACATGCTTCCATATACTGGTGAAGCTCAAACATCAATGGCTACTCTTGGATTCTTTGGATTAGCTTTGGCTGGCCTGCTAGGTGGCCTCGATTTGAAAGCTAAAAAAGAGGAAAATGACTAGTCTAGCTACAGACTTTCTATCTAGGATTTGAAAAATCCAGATATCGATTAGAATGTTCGTAAAGAGATAAAAATAGTGTTATACTATTGTGGTATAGCACTGTTTTTTTCAAAGGAGAGACAGATGGGAAAGACAATTTTACTCGTTGACGACGAGGTAGAAATCACAGATATTCATCAACGTTATCTGGTTCAGGCAGGATATCAGGTTTTGGTAGCTCATGATGGGGGAGAGGCCTTAGAAATCTTCAAGCGAAAAGCGATTGATTTGATTATTACAGATATCATGATGCCTCGGATGGATGGTTATGACTTGATTAGCGAAGTCCAGTATCAATCTCCGGATCAGCCTTTTCTATTTATTACGGCTAAGACCAGTGAGCAGGACAAGATTTACGGTCTGAGCTTGGGGGCAGATGACTTTATTGCCAAGCCCTTTAGCCCTCGTGAGCTGGTTTTGCGGGTCCACAATATCTTACGTCGCCTTCATCGTGGAGGTGAGACAGAAGTCGTCAGTCTCGGGGATTTACGGATGAATCACGGTAGTCATGAGGTCCAAGTCGGAGATGTGGCGCTTGATTTGACCGTCAAATCCTTCGAACTTCTATGGCTTTTAGCAAGCAATCCAGAGCGGGTTTTCTCTAAGACAGACCTCTATGAAAAGGTCTGGCAAGAAGACTACGTGGATGACACCAATACCTTGAATGTGCATATCCATGCTCTTCGACAGGAGTTGGCAAAATATAGTAGTGACCAAACACCAACCATCAAAACCGTTTGGGGCTTGGGCTACAAAATTGAGAAAGCACGAGGTAGTCAATGAAACTAAAAAGTTATATTTTAGTGGGGTATGTCATTTCAACACTCCTAACGATTATCGTGGTCTTTTGGGCTATCCAGCGAATGCTAATTGAAGAAAGAGAAATTTATTTCCTAGTGGGTATGACTTTCGTGGCTAGTTTTATCGGTGCTGGGATTAGTCTCTTTCTCCTATCGCCTGTATTTACTTCATTGGGCAAACTCAAGGAACATGCCAAGCGGGTAGCGGACAAGGACTTTCCATCAAGTCTGGAGGTTCAAGGACCTGTAGAATTTCAACAATTAGGCCAAGCTTTCAATGAAATGTCCCATGATTTGCAGGCGACCTTTGATTCCTTGGAAGAAAGCGAACGAGAAAAGGGCTTGATGATTGCCCAGCTATCGCATGATATCAAGACTCCCATTACTTCGATCCAAGCGACGGTAGAAGGGATTTTGGATGGGGTTATCAAGGAAGGAGAACAGGACCATTATCTAGCAACCATTGGGCGTCAGACGGAAAGACTCAATAAACTGGTTGAGGAGTTGAATTTTTTGACCCTAAACACAGCTAGAAATCAGGTCGAAACGACCAGCAAAGACAGCATTTTTTTGGATCAGCTCTTGATTGAGTGCATGAGTGAATTTCAATTCTTGATTGAGCAGGAAGAGCGAGATGTCCATTTGCAGGTAATCCCAGAGTCTGCCCGGATTGAGGGAGATTATGCCAAACTTTCTCGTATCTTGGTGAATCTGGTCAATAATGCTTTTAAATACTCAGCACCAGGAACCAAACTGGAAGTGGTGGCTAAGCTGGAAAATAACCAGCTTTCAATCAGTGTGACCGATGAGGGACAGGGGATTGCCTCAGAGGATTTGGAGAATATTTTCAAACGCCTTTATCGTGTAGAAACTTCGCGTAACATGAAAACAGGTGGTCATGGCTTAGGACTTGCGATTGCGCGTGAATTGGCCCACCAATTGGGTGGGGAAATCACAGTCAGCAGTCAGTACGGCCTAGGAAGCACCTTTACCCTCCTTCTCACTCTCTCTGGCAGTGAAAATAAAGCTTAAAACCCCTTTACAAATCCAGCTATTCATGGTAGAATGGATTTTGTGTGAAATATCAGCAGGAAAGCATGAAGCTCGTCAACAGGTGTCTTATGATAAGTAACCTTGGCTGTTTAGGCGAAGGGCATCTGCACGAATCAGGGCTTTCTAAGTGACTATTTCCACCGAAATATTATTTATATCAGGAGGACATTCACATGTCACGTTATACAGGACCATCTTGGAAACAAGCTCGTCGCCTTGGCCTTTCACTTACAGGTACAGGTAAAGAATTGGCACGTCGTAACTACGTACCAGGACAACACGGACCAAACAACCGTTCTAAATTGTCAGAATACGGTTTGCAATTGGCTGAAAAACAAAAACTTCGTTTCACTTACGGTGTAGGTGAAAAACAATTCCGTAACTTGTTCGTACAAGCTACAAAAATCAAAGGCGGAATCCTAGGTTTCAACTTCATGCTTCTTTTGGAACGTCGTTTGGATAACGTTGTTTACCGTCTTGGTCTTGCGACTACTCGTCGTCAAGCTCGTCAATTCGTAAACCACGGTCACATCCTTGTTGACGGAAAACGCGTTGATATCCCATCATACCGCGTAACTCCAGGTCAAGTGATCTCAGTTCGTGAGAAATCATTGAAAGTTCCAGCTATTCTTGAAGCAGTAGAAGCTACTCTTGGACGTCCAGCATTCGTATCATTCGACGCTGAAAAATTGGAAGGTTCATTGACTCGCTTGCCAGAACGCGACGAAATCAACCCAGAAATCAACGAAGCACTTGTCGTTGAATTCTACAACAAAATGCTTTAATTTTAAGATATATCTTACAGAAAGCCTACAACAGTGGGCTTTTTGCTTTGTCTTAAAAGGTTGATTTCTGGGTTTGTCCCCCTTTTTGTCCCCCTTTACAAAGAACTTACAGCTTTCTCATAAAATGAGACGGCTGTTTTTGCTTTTTCTTTGGAGAGATGACTGTAAGTGTCCATAGTCATAGCTAGTGTAGAATGACCTAGACGGTGTTGCAATTCTTTATACGGTATTCCAGAGTTTAGCAAAAGACTAGCGTGTGTGTGTCTAAAACCATGGAATCCAATATTAGGTACACCAGCATGTTTGAAACGTGTGTTTAAACGAGTTGATAGTGTTTTATTGCTTGGGTATTTATGAATAAAATCTGAGAAGACAACAGTTTCGGTCCGACCAAGTTTCCAAGCTTCTTGCCTTTGCCTTTTTTGATACATTTTTAAGACCTCTATAGTTTGTGGGTCAATATCAATTGTACGATAACTTGCCTCCGACTTTGGGCTGTTAATCTCACCTAAATGGTTTAGTGTTTTTGTAATATTCACAGTTGCATTATGTAGGTCAATATCTGACCAGTGTAGAGCTAAGGCTTCATTAATACGGCAACCAGTAGCAAGAAGAAACTTATACAAAGTAATTTCATAGATATTTCTATATATTGCTAGGTTAGCCTCTTCCAAATAACTGAGAAATTGCTTTAACTCTAAGTTATTAAAGTGCTTGACTTTGTTTCTACCCTTTTTTATTTTACGAGGAAGAATAACTTCACGAGCTGGATTTATATCAATAATCTGCATTGTCACAGCATATTGTAGGATACGTTTATTTAGCGCGTGAATTTTATCATAGTGTAGAAATGCGCCCTCTTCTCTTTTGTTAGCACGTAGAGCTAGTTGATTAACAATGCGTTGGATAGTTGGAGTGGTTAACTTATCTAACCTATAAGAACCAAATAGAGGAATCACATGGTTAGCTAGTAGTCGTTTTACTGAATCTTGTGTATTTGGTTTTACTGTGTGTTGATAACTTTCCCACCATAATTGAGCTACTTCTTCATAGCTTGTTAGTGAGACTGTTTCCTTTTTAGTGAAGCCATTATTTTGGAATTCGGCTTTAGCTAATTGAGCTTTTTTCTTCAATTCAGTTTTAGTTCTAGCTGTCAGATTAGCCTTTATTTTTTTTCCTGTGAGTTTATCTACTCCTAAGTATACTTTTGCACGATATACAGTGTCACCGTTTTGTTTCTTGATTTCTGCTATTTTCATTTCTTAACCTTTCTAACATCAGTAGGCAAGCTGTAAAAGGTTATGAAAAAGTTATTATGATTTGTGTCTAGAACGAATACCTTCAATTAGTATTTGTAGAGCAGTTAAGTCTTCAGTTGTGAGTGCTTGACCATCAATAGTTATTTTTACATTCTTTCTAAAGATATAATCAAGGTTAATTTTAATATTTTCTCCATTGATAATATCGTGGCTAATATCTTTGTATGTTTTTAACTTTGAGAATATGGATTTATCATTTCTTAATTCAATTAAATCTTTTAAAAGTTGCTTCTCTTTATCGTTATGAACTGAATTCATGTTGATATTTTTGATTATATCACCAATATAAGTGCTAGCCAATGTTTTATATTCAATGCAGTATTCATCGAACTCTAATCCATCTTGTTCGCATTTTTCTTTTATAGAGAGTGAAGCAATGCTTTCAGTAATATCAATGAGTTTAGTTAAACTGGGAATCTTTTTCCCATTTTCAATTTGTGAGATATAAGACTGTGATACTTTTAGGTCTTCAGCAAGGCTCTTAGTAGTTACATCGCCTTCTGTACGGCATTTTTTAAGATATTCTCCTATCATTTTTAACCTCCGTTTAATAACTTTAGTAACATTTTAGCATAAAACTCTTGACATGTAAATAAAAAACTGATAAAATGCAAAACATAACCTAAGTTAATTAACTTAGTTAAGTAGGTAAGCTGTAATAGTTATGAGAGGATAGTTGTGCACAAATAGGAAAGAAAGGAGATATATGTATAGTATACCACAAGGGATATTATCTAAGGAAGCAGAACTAGCATTATTGGAGAGGATTGAGCATTTAATAAATGATTATCTATCACATGCAATGCTTTCACCTCATAGTGACTCGTTTGGCTTGATACAACAGAAAGAGTTAATCAAAGAACTAGGTATTAGTTTAGTAACTCTGCATGAATGGGAGCGTTTGGGGTTAACCCGATACTGTCCACCAATAGAAGGAACTCGCAAAGTTTTCTATAAGAAATCAGATGTTATGAAGTTTCTTTCAATTACTAATAAGGAGTGAATACATTGTATGAAAAGAAAATAAACACAATTGAAAAATTCTATGATTTCTTGAAATACATAGGAATTTATAACCATGTTGAATCTTTGATTCAATTGCTATCAATTATGCTATATAGTGTAATTATGTTACTACCAGAAGGAGTTGCTTATGACAATCATTTTTAAAAAGCAGGAGACAGAGGATAAAGTTCTTGATATGCCTAAATTTAATCTCAATAATTCAGGGAAACCTGTCAGTTCACCTCAAAACGTAGTGCTTATCTTAGAATCATTTGAATCTAAGATGACATTATTAGGTTACAATGAGTTCACAGGAGCAGTTGAAAAACTAGATAAGACGCCTTGGGAAACTCTGAAAGGAGAATGGGATAGCGAAGACACTTCTTTGTTTTCGGTATATATTGATAAACAGTTTCACTTTACTCCTAAAAAGGATTATATTGAAGATGCTGTTTTAGAAGTGGCACGTAGACGGATATTTAATCCTGTAAAGGAGCGAATTGAAAGTGTTGACTGGGATGGAGTACCTCGTGTGAAATACTTCTTTCATAAACTGTTAGGGTGTGAGGATAGTATATACACACGTGAGGTATCCCAGATGTTTTTGACAGGTCTAATTGGACGTGTATATAAACCAGGTATCAAATTTGATAATGTACCTGTCTTGATTGGTCCACAAGGGATAGGAAAAAGTACAGTAGCTCGTCGTTTATTGCCTGATGCTTTTACTGATACTCCTATTTCATTTGGGAAAACACAAGAAGATTATAGGATGCTTAAATATGTATGTG
Source organism: Streptococcus sp. 5346 (assembly GCF_013277455.1). GTDB lineage: Bacteria > Bacillota > Bacilli > Lactobacillales > Streptococcaceae > Streptococcus. Next base: position 9,145 of record NZ_VMMY01000008.1, on the reverse strand, counting down.
TTGTAGAAATTCCAGAATTACAGGGACTAAAGCAGAGTGATATAAATAGAGTTAAGGGATTCCTTAGTGCTTCATACGATATGTGTAGGGAATTATATAAAACACACAAACGACAACTAAGACATAATGTGTTTATTGCAACTGGAAATTCTAAAGCATTTCTCAGTGATTTTGGAGTTGAAAGAAGATTCTATCCTTTGAACTGTGGGGAATATGTTGTGGAGGAGCATCCAATGGATGTTTCTGATAATTACTTCTTGCAAGTTCTTGCTGAAGCTAAAATACTATTTGAAACAAATGAAATTATGTTTCCAAGTAGAACGACTTCAGAAAAATTGGAAGAGATACAATTTGATTTCAAAGAAGAAGATGTGGAAAAAGAGTTAATAAATGAGTTCTTGGATGAGTTTATTGTACCTGATAAATGGAGATATTATACTCTATCTGAGAAGAGGAAATACTACCGTATGTGGAAGGGATATGAGAAAGAAACACGAGAGTATTGGGATGCAAAGGAATCAGGCTTAGTGACTGTTACTTACACAAGTGAACTAGCTTACATACTGTTTGATGAAAACACTGGTAGAGGACGAAGTAGTAAACAAGCTTCAAAAATTCGTGATGTACTGGACCATCGTGAGGATTTTATAGCTGTGCAGAACAAGCGACCTTGTAGCACATGTAGTCCAACACGTGTCTATGAACGTCTAGAAGCTACAGAGTAACTACAGGCAAAAGTGGCTATAACACTAGTTATTTACTCCTTTTGTAGTATTGTAGTATTATTCTTGTAAAAATAGTTAGAATTATATAATAAGGGTAAGTAGAGAAATGTCTTGCTACATTACTACAAAGTATGAACGACTAGTCCGCCATGAGCGAAGGCAAAGGAGTGAAACACTTTGTTAAGTACCAAATACGCCTAATTTATTCCATGGTCTAATTGACAGCAAGAAACAAGGCACTCTCGTACAACTGAACTGTCCATCCGAAAAACTAAAGCCTTTCGTCTGAGACGTTCTTAGCGTACTTTGTGCCTACTTACTGTCAATTTGCTTTCACGGCATAAAGGCGTATGCTTGTGAGATAAAATAGAGAATGAAAATAGCTATTTAAAGAGGTTTTACATTATAGAATTTCATACTTTTGTAGTGTTGACTTGATTCAGATATCAGTTTTTTCTGTACAATAGTATCAATTTCTCTCTCTGTGTCTGTGGTTAGTAATGCGCGTGATAATGGGATTTCTAAGGGTCGATTAAAAAATAGAATAGTAATGAATTTATGTAAATTTTGCTATTCACCGATTAACTCTCTATATCAAAAATGTGTTAGTAGTGTGGAATTGTCTGAAGGAGGTTCATGTGATATAAAGGATATACAAAATCCCTGCAATGAGTAATTGCAGGGATTTTCAGATGTTAAGGTATATCTTATAAGTAGAGTCAATTGTGATTTAGTCTGTTTTATAAAAAACTTGTTCGGATTTATCTGGAGCATTTTGTCCAGCTATAATTCTAATTTTTGTTTTATCAGATTTATCTTCAACTGATATCAAACGATTATTTTCAAAACGTTTAAAGGGGATACTTATACCAGGAGGATAAATGCCTATTCCGTATCCTGTAGGTCCTGTTCTGACATCAAATCCTATAACTCCTTCGTTTGAAATCCCTGCTTTACTTATCTGTCCTCCTTTTACTAAACCATTCCTATTAAACACTATTTCATGTCCTAGCTTATTCCTCCAAGTGCCAGCTATGCTAGAGTAGTCTCCATGAAGAATAGCCTGTGTATCAATTTCTTGTGTTGTATTTTCTGTGTGTTTTTCTTCTGTGGGAGTCGTGATAAGTGTGGCATCAGTAGCAACCCAGAATTGAAATTTTTCAGAGTCTTCCATGATTCTGACTGTGAAAGTAGCGGTTGCTCCTTCTTGCCATCCTTCAATCATAGATTTCTTAATTTGTACTTGTACACCAGTTATAGGAGCATTACTAGCTTTTACCCAAATAGTATGGTATGTTTCTAGAGCTTTAAAATGTCCTACGTATGCTTCCCAAAATTTTTGGCGTGTTAGTTCTGCTGTGAAGCGGTATAGTTGACCAGTTTTTAACCTACCATCATTTTCCATGTCTCGAAGCTCTTCGGCTGTCGTGTCTATTATACTATCTTCAGTTGAGCTAGAGCTTGTGGTAGATGTGCTGGATGATGCAGAGGAACTAGAAGTAGTAGATGAGATTTGTTGTGAAGAGTGACTATCTACTGTTTCTATATTTTCATTTAGATGTTTAAAGAATAAAAAAGTAGCTCCTATAATGGTAAGAAGTAGAAGTGTAATTGAGGTTATAAGAATCCAAAGCTTGTTGCTCTGTGGTAGAGGACAAACTACTACGTGATTCTGATTTTGGTAAACTTTAACAATATCGTTTACTTTAGGATTAAAAGTTAACTCATTGATAGGAACATTTAGAGTCTCATTTGTGTGGAGTCGAATGATAATATGTGTATCTGAAACGTGAATAATTTGGTTATGTCTTTTATTTTTCATGTAGTATTAGTTTTCGTACATATAGGCAACCATGAGAGGCAGTGTTTTTGTTTCTTTGAAGATTGTTTCATAAATTTGCCTCCCTTTTACTAGTCTGTGCAATGTTATATGGTCATCTTCAGCTATGACTTTCTTATTGTATTCATAATCTCTCCTATTTATCTCTTTCATAGAAATAAGCAATCATAAATGGTCGCATTACTACAGAATCACCTGACGAATACTGCTTAACTCCATAAGTTTTCCCATACAAATCTAATTTATCACCTTCTACTATGATATCTGACAAGTAATCACTCGGAATAAACACAGAAACAGGCTCACCAAGTCCTGGACGACCTATTTCATTTAGAACTATTTGTATCAAAATACCTTTATCATCTTGGTCTTTGAGAATTTGTACAACTTCTCCTCTAACATGTAGTTTTAGATAGCGAGGAAATTCATCATGAATCCATTTATCATAGTCAAATGACGAGGAATATTTCTGCTTATCTGTCCTTTCTTCATAGTCTATTGTCAATAAATTCTTAGGAATATTTCCTGATATCGAAGATTTTGTGGAACTAGAGCTACTTTCTTGAGATGAAGAAGAGTTAGATTTATTCTTAGATGACAACGCAGAGGACTTAGAAGAACTAGAGATATTCTGTGATGTAGTTATTTTACTCATTATAAAATATGCACTAACCGACAAAACAATAACTATAAGAGCTATTAAAATAGGTTTTATCTTACTTGAGAATGATGTTTTTATAGAGTTATGCTTTTTAACTGTGCTACTTTCAACCTTTATAACAATATCACCATAAACCTCGACGTAATCACCTATTGCAGGTTCAAAGTCACAATCTTTAATGCCAATTTCCTTCAAACTGCCATCTTCATAACCTATGTAAGCAGTATCTTCAATTATTTTAATAATTTTTCCTTTATTCATTATTTACCCCCATACAATGGCTCCTAACCACATTCCAAAAATCATAGCACCAGTTGCACAAATCATTATAACAGTTCCTTGTTCTTTATCCCCTCTGCTTCTGATGAGATATCCTAAAACAATACCTATTACTCCAAAAATAAAAGGAAAGAAGAGAAGAGAGGTTGCTGTGCAAATCCATCCCCATATTTTCAACGTTTTAGTGTTATCGGGAGTATCTGAATTTATTATGAGTTTTCTAGTAATGATGTAGTTTCCATCATTGCCAAAAACTTCAACCTCTTCTCCGACCTCTGGAAGGAAGTCAAAGTATTTTCTTTCTATCTCTAGAAGGCTACCATCAGCCTTACCTAGATAAATTGTTTCAATATTGTCTTTAAGTATTTTGTATGTATTCATTATTTATTCCTTTCTTATAAATGATTCAATCACTTCAACACTAGCTTGACTTGCATTCGGTAATCTGTCATATGCTGTACCATTTGTGAAGTAAGTGAGATTGGGTATTGTTTTGAATCCTACTGTTTTTTTAAAGTTATTCCAACTAGACTTGTCGATATGCTCACTATCCAAGTAATACACAGTTCTCTTAGTTTTATCGACTGCTTTTGCTAGTTTTGGAGCAAATTTTTGACAGTATGGGCAACCTTCTCTACCTGTGTATAGGTAAAAGCTCTCTTGATGTTGTATTTTCTGTTCTACCGTCTCTATACTTATCTTTTGGAGTCTGTTTACGGCTATTTGGTAGTCTGTTTGTGACTGAATGGTTAAGTATGCTGTGAATGTGACAATTAGAATAAGTAGTAGTGACAGTAGAATAAGAACTTTTTTACTATTCATCACATCCGTATCCGTCTTTGTCCCTATCTAACCATGGACCGTATTGTGGGTCACTAGCAGGTATGTTTACACGTCCTGCTTTGCGTGCTTCCTTACAGTTTTTGAACGGTCTTAAATTTGATTGTGGAGCAGATGTAGACGCTTGTGTAGGAGTGGTTGTGGTGTGAGATGAAGCTTGTTCTTGCTCTTTTTCTCGCGAAGATGCTTTCCTTTCCTCCTCTTTTGATTTGGAGGCTTCAATACTTGCTTTTTCCTCTTCTTGTTGTTTTTCTGTTTTTCTCACTTCGCTAATTACTAACGAGCCTTTACTGATTGAATCATATTTTTCTAAAGATACTGTATTTCCTGTATAGACCATAAGTTCATTTATTTTTACAGCTAGTGATTCAGGTGTACGGATAAGAAGTTTCTTACCTGTTATGTTGTACTCACGGTATTCATCTTTTTCTTCAATCCCAATTACCTCAGCTTCAACTTCGTAGAGTTTATCTGTGTTAGAGAGTTTGTGTGCTACCTCTCTCAGTGCTTTGGCTCGCAGTATGATTTTAATTTGTGGTGTATTTAGATAAGCATCTACAGCTATATGTCCAGTTGGAGACCATTTCTCTATTTTAGAGCTAGTTTCACTACTAGATGATGAAGTAGAGGAAGATGAACTAGACTGTTTAACTTGTGAAGACTGTTTGACAGAATCACTAGCCTTGGTTTGAGCTTGTGAGTGTTTAGTACTACCGCTAGTTAGTAGTGTGAAGAACAAAATGAGGATAAGCAATAGTACAATACCACCTATAATCTTTTGTTCTTTGCTTAATTCCTTAAGCTTTTTAAGCATATATAACCTCCAAATGTTTAACTTTATTTAATGAAATAAAATAAATATTTCCTAATAGTTATAATTATATCACACAAACTTTAACAATAGAATATGTTTCTGTTTAATATTAAACTATAGAGAATGTAAACCTGATTGTTTAATCTATAAGATAGATAGTAGATTTAACATAGAGGGTGAAGGAATGGATGATATATTAGAAACTATAAGTAATCAGATACGAGATTTACGAGTTTCAAAGAAGATTACACAGCAAGAATTAGCAGAAAGAACAAATCTAAGTGTTCCTTATATCAGTCAAATAGAGAATAGTCACAGAAATATCTCTTTGGAAACTTTTGTGAAGATTGTTGATGCTTTGGAAGTTCCATTGAGTGATTTTTTCTTACCTTATTCTGTGGCACAAGATACAGAGATGATGGAACTATTATTGAAGATTCAGAAACACCCACAGCATAAGATGATTGTTCATAAGGTGCTGGAAATACTTGAATTAAGCCAAGATAGTTAGTGATAAAAAGTACTAAAGTGTAATTTATACTAAATCTATCCAATTGTAGACGCTTACGTTGTTCAGATAAGGAATGAGGTATAGGTTGTAATTTTAGTGATAGAAATTTTAGAATGATTTTTCTTTGTTGAAGAGGTCAATTAAAAAATAAAAATAAAAAAGAAAGCACTGAATCTAAGTATCCAGTGCTTATTTATTACCTTAAAAAATGTGTTACCTCTTATCAGAACGTTAGAAGTACTCTAACGATTATTGCTAGGAGTAGAGCAAATATTGTTGCTCCTAATATCAAAGTAGCACTATCTTTCTCTCCTTTTTCTTTTAGAAGGCGATACATTACTGAAGGGATTACAGCAAAAACAGGGTGCCATATCAAAATGGCAATAACCCCACACCATGCAACAGACTTAATTCTTTTTACTGTCCAATATCCTTTTTCTTCTTTTTTCTGTTCTGTGGGAACTTCACTAGACTTTTTAGTTATGATATAGTTTTCTTCAGATTGATATACCTCTACCATATCCCCTAGCTGTGGTACAAAATTAAAAGAAGTCTGTTCAACTTTTAGCAAAGTTCCGTCATCTTTACCTAAATAGATTAGAGTTCCTTCAATTTTAATAACTTTATATGTATTCATTACCTCATACCTTATTTCTAATTAGTTCTTTTCACGTCTAAATAACTACCACCTTGATTTGCTAACAACAAATCAAGTGAATCTGTCATTAACATCCCATAAATTCTAATATCATCACCTGATTTCAACCCTCTTTTTTGTTTAATAAATTCCTCTTCTGTCTGCTCAGTTAAAGCCAAGTGTATTTTTTTGCCATCTTCAAATTGGAATGGTGCATTATCATCATCAAATAAATCAATTGAATGAGGTTCTACAACAATCAATAAAGTTAATACATCGCTATCGCTCTTATTTATTTTATTAACTTCTTTTACAGTTGCTCGTAATTCAAATTTACTTTTTAATTCTATCCCTTTTTGCATATATTGTTCATAAGTTTGCCCTACTGTGAACACATCAAAAATTTCAAGTTGTGGTTTTCCTGACTCCTTTTTAACTTTTGCATTTAAACCTAGAGATTGACCACCTCTAAAAATATCTTTCCCTTTATAAACTGCCTTTATTTTAGGACTATGTTTAAATCCTTTGGAATCATATTTTTTATTATTAATAATGATTTTATCTGTATCTAGATAAATTTCATCATCATTAATCAATGTGATATCCCCTTTATAGTCTATCTTTTCACCTAAATTATTCTCTAAATAATTATTAAAATCAGCTGTGGCTTTCTCAGTATCATCTTCATTTGATTGAGTTATAGAACTATTCTTAGATGATGATGTAGAAGACTTAGAAGTGTTCTGTGATACAGTCTTCTTTGAATTTGGACTGAAATTATTACTTACATATACAGTTGATAAAATAAGAATTATAATAGCTATAATCAAATACGTTATAGAGCTTTTTTTATTAACCTTATTCTTCTTAATAGATGAAATAATAAGAAGTATCAGATTTAATACAATCAGTAACAGTGAAATTACACAAAGGGATAGTATTGTAGCTTCTAATATTACTCCTCTATCATATAATAAACTAAATGAGATAGGAAATAAAACTATAGATGAAAATATGTTTATCTTGCTAACTAATGAAATTTTTTTAGACTCTGATTTTTTAACTGGGGTACTTTCATTACTACCTTCAACTTTTATAACAATATCACCATATACTTCTACATAATCATTTATTGCAGGTTCAAAGTCACAAGATTCAATAGGAATTTCCTTTAAACTTCCATCTTCATAACCTATGTACACTGTGTTCTCAGTTATCTTTAAAATTTTTCCTTTATTCATACTTTACCTTTTATCAGTGAAATTTGTCTTTATCTATCTGATAAGGTCTTATATCTCCTTGTAGTCTCACTATATAATAATCTTCATATTCAACTACCTGTGAGACTATTCCTGTAACCTTAACAGATTCAAATTCTTCAGTATCTAAATTCTGTTCTACAGTCCAAAAATAGATTTCATCTCCAATTTCAATACGGTTTAGAGAGCTTCTATATCCTGACAGCAAAAAGAAGGATAGGATTACTAAAAGAACTTGAAACACCTTCTTAGTATTTTGTAGCTTTACTAACATTATTTATTTTGCACTCTAACTCCCGAATATTTTCTTTTTATTCATAAAATGTCTCCTGTTTTATATTTATGTTTAAAATATTGTTAAACACTACCCTAATTATATCACAGTTATATATACATTAGTTAATGTTTTCTAACAATTTTTAACCAAAGTAAATGTAAATATATACCCTTAACCTATAAGATGAATAGGGTAAAATAAAAAGCACCTAAACGGTACTTCTTACTTGCCTACTGAACTCATCACCATGAAATTTGTACTCCTTTTTGTCCACCTTGGAGTAAAGTTTAATCTATTTTATTTAATATGTAAATTCTAAAAATACTACAGAATCAACATTTATAAAGCATAACAAAGTGTAATTTATACTAAATCTATTCTACAACAAAATGTTGTAATATTTTATTGAATAAGATAGGCTTTAGAGCCTTGATATTAAGCACTTTGGGGCGCTTTCCCTTAGTGCTTTTTTTGTTTTTTTGAAAGTTCTATAATGAAGTTAGCCACCTAGCTTTCCTAAAAATTAGATGGTTCAACTAGCTGATAGCTAGTCCTCGATTTCATTTGATAGCCTTAATCGAACGATGGAAAAAAGAAGGAAAATCAAATAGAGAAATTGCTTCTCTACTTGGAAAAGCTCCTCAAACTATCCATACTGAAATCAAGCGTGAGACAGTCCGACAATGTCTTGGAAAAGGGCGCTTCAAAGCGGTTTATTCTGCCGGCTATGCTCAACAGTCTTATGAAAATAATCGCAAGCGCTCGGTCAAGAAATCAAGATTGAACAAGGAGCTGAAGGAAAAGATTCTCCACTATCATAACCAAAAGTTTTCGTCTGAAATGATGGTCAAGGCTAAGGGCGTTAACGTGGGAATTTCTACCATCTACTACTGGATCCATCATGGAAAATTAGGATTGTCAAAACAGAATCTGCTTTATCCTAGAAAAGGAAAAGCGGTTAAGAAACAGGCTAGCATCAACTTTAAACCTGTTGGTCAATCCATCGAACAGCGTCCTGAAGCTATCAATCTTCGCTTGGAGAATGGGTATTATGAGATTGATACGGTTCTGCTTACAAGAGCGAAAAACTATTGTTTACTGGTCTTAACTGTAGGCATCAGATTATCCGATTGATTCCAAATAAAAGCGCTGAGTCGGTCAATCAGGCTTTAAAACTCATCTTAAAACAACATCAAATTCTTTCCATCACAGCAGATAATGGTACAGAATTTAACCGCTTGTCTGATGTATTTTCTGAGGAGTACATCTATTATGCGCACCCCTATGCCTCTTGGGAAAGGG
>NZ_VMMY01000006.1:0-4899 GCF_013277455.1 Streptococcus sp. 5346 | reverse complement strand
AATGACATTTGCTTAAAAGGTGCAATTGCATCACTACCAGATGGACCTGCGTTGTATTAGCTAGTTGGTGGGGTAACGGCTCACCAAGGCGACGATACATAGCCGACCTGAGAGGGTGATCGGCCACACTGGGACTGAGACACGGCCCAGACTCCTACGGGAGGCAGCAGTAGGGAATCTTCGGCAATGGACGGAAGTCTGACCGAGCAACGCCGCGTGAGTGAAGAAGGTTTTCGGATCGTAAAGCTCTGTTGTAAGAGAAGAACGAGTGTGAGAGTGGAAAGTTCACACTGTGACGGTATCTTACCAGAAAGGGACGGCTAACTACGTGCCAGCAGCCGCGGTAATACGTAGGTCCCGAGCGTTGTCCGGATTTATTGGGCGTAAAGCGAGCGCAGGCGGTTAGATAAGTCTGAAGTTAAAGGCTGTGGCTTAACCATAGTACGCTTTGGAAACTGTTTAACTTGAGTGCAAGAGGGGAGAGTGGAATTCCATGTGTAGCGGTGAAATGCGTAGATATATGGAGGAACACCGGTGGCGAAAGCGGCTCTCTGGCTTGTAACTGACGCTGAGGCTCGAAAGCGTGGGGAGCAAACAGGATTAGATACCCTGGTAGTCCACGCCGTAAACGATGAGTGCTAGGTGTTAGACCCTTTCCGGGGTTTAGTGCCGCAGCTAACGCATTAAGCACTCCGCCTGGGGAGTACGACCGCAAGGTTGAAACTCAAAGGAATTGACGGGGGCCCGCACAAGCGGTGGAGCATGTGGTTTAATTCGAAGCAACGCGAAGAACCTTACCAGGTCTTGACATCCCTCTGACCACTCTAGAGATAGAGTTTTCCTTCGGGACAGAGGTGACAGGTGGTGCATGGTTGTCGTCAGCTCGTGTCGTGAGATGTTGGGTTAAGTCCCGCAACGAGCGCAACCCCTATTGTTAGTTGCCATCATTCAGTTGGGCACTCTAGCGAGACTGCCGGTAATAAACCGGAGGAAGGTGGGGATGACGTCAAATCATCATGCCCCTTATGACCTGGGCTACACACGTGCTACAATGGCTGGTACAACGAGTCGCAAGCCGGTGACGGCAAGCTAATCTCTTAAAGCCAGTCTCAGTTCGGATTGTAGGCTGCAACTCGCCTACATGAAGTCGGAATCGCTAGTAATCGCGGATCAGCACGCCGCGGTGAATACGTTCCCGGGCCTTGTACACACCGCCCGTCACACCACGAGAGTTTGTAACACCCGAAGTCGGTGAGGTAACCGTAAGGAGCCAGCCGCCTAAGGTGGGATAGATGATTGGGGTGAAGTCGTAACAAGGTAGCCGTATCGGAAGGTGCGGCTGGATCACCTCCTTTCTAAGGATAAGGAACTGCGCATTGGTCTTGTTTAGTCTTGAGAGGTCTTGTGGGGCCTTAGCTCAGCTGGGAGAGCGCCTGCTTTGCACGCAGGAGGTCAGCGGTTCGATCCCGCTAGGCTCCATTGGTGAGAGATCACCAAGTAATGCACATTGAAAATTGAATATCTATATCAAATAGTAACAAGAAAATAAACCGAAAACGCTGTAGTATTAATAAGAGTTTATGACTGAAAGGTCAAAAAATAAGGTTAAGTTAATAAGGGCGCACGGTGGATGCCTTGGCACTAGGAGCCGAAGAAGGACGTGACAAACGACGATATGCCTTGGGTAGCTGTAAGTAAGCGATGATCCAGGGATTTCCGAATGGGGGAACCCAACAGGTACTACCTGTTACCCGCATCTGTTAAGGATGTGAGGAGGAAGACGCAGTGAACTGAAACATCTAAGTAGCTGCAGGAAGAGAAAGCAAAAGCGATTGCCTTAGTAGCGGCGAGCGAAACGGCAGAAGGGCAAACCGAAGAGTTTACTCTTCGGGGTTGTAGGACTGCAATGTGGACTCAAAGATTATAGAAGAATGATTTGGGAAGATCAGCCAAAGAGAGTAATAGCCTCGTATTTAAAATAGTCTTTGTACCTAGCAGTATCCTGAGTACGGCGGGACACGTGAAATCCCGTCGGAATCTGGGAGGACCATCTCCCAACCCTAAATACTCCCTAGTGACCGATAGTGAACCAGTACCGTGAGGGAAAGGTGAAAAGCACCCCGGGAGGGGAGTGAAATAGAACCTGAAACCGTGTGCCTACAACAAGTTCGAGCCCGTTAATGGGTGAGAGCGTGCCTTTTGTAGAATGAACCGGCGAGTTACGTTATGATGCGAGGTTAAGTTGAAGAGACGGAGCCGTAGGGAAACCGAGTCTGAATAGGGCGAATTAGTATCATGACGTAGACCCGAAACCATGTGACCTACCCATGAGCAGGTTGAAGGTGCGGTAAGACGCACTGGAGGACCGAACCAGGGCACGTTGAAAAGTGCTTGGATGACTTGTGGGTAGCGGAGAAATTCCAAACGAACTTGGAGATAGCTGGTTCTCTCCGAAATAGCTTTAGGGCTAGCGTCGACATTAGAGATTCTTGGAGGTAGAGCACTGTTTGGGTGAGGGGTCCATCCCGGATTACCAATCTCAGATAAACTCCGAATGCCAATGAATTATGGTCGGCAGTCAGACTGCGAGTGCTAAGATCCGTAGTCGAAAGGGAAACAGCCCAGACCACCAGCTAAGGTCCCAAAATAATTGTTAAGTGGAAAAGGATGTGGGGTTGCACAGACAACTAGGATGTTAGCTTAGAAGCAGCTATTCATTCAAAGAGTGCGTAATAGCTCACTAGTCGAGTGACCCTGCGCCGAAAATGTACCGGGGCTAAAACAATTTACCGAAGCTGTGGATACCTTTATAGGTATGGTAGGAGAGCGTTCTATGTGTGAAGAAGGTGTACCGTGAGGAGCGCTGGAACGCATAGAAGTGAGAATGCCGGTATGAGTAGCGAAAGACAGGTGAGAATCCTGTCCACCGTAAGACTAAGGTTTCCAGGGGAAGGCTCGTCCGCCCTGGGTTAGTCGGGACCTAAGGAGAGACCGAAAGGTGTATCCGATGGACAACAGGTTGATATTCCTGTACTAGAGTATGTAGTGATGGAGGGACGCAGTAGGCTAACTAAAGCAGACGATTGGAAGTGTCTGTCTAAGCAGTGAGGTGTGAATTGAGTTAAATGCTTAGTTCTATAACATTGAGCTGTGATGGGGAGCGAAGTTTAGTAGCGAAGTTAGTGACGTCACACTGCCAAGAAAAGCTTCTAGCGTTTAAACATACTCTACCCGTACCGCAAACCGACACAGGTAGTCGAGGCGAGTAGCCTCAGGTGAGCGAGAGAACTCTCGTTAAGGAACTCGGCAAAATGACCCCGTAACTTCGGGAGAAGGGGTGCTGACTTTATGTCAGCCGCAGTGAATAGGCCCAAGCAACTGTTTATCAAAAACACAGCTCTCTGCTAAATCGTAAGATGATGTATAGGGGGTGACGCCTGCCCGGTGCTGGAAGGTTAAGAGGAGTGCTTAGCGTAAGCGAAGGTATGAATTGAAGCCCCAGTAAACGGCGGCCGTAACTATAACGGTCCTAAGGTAGCGAAATTCCTTGTCGGGTAAGTTCCGACCCGCACGAAAGGCGTAATGATTTGGGCACTGTCTCAACGAGAGACTCGGTGAAATTTTAGTACCTGTGAAGATGCAGGTTACCCGCGACAGGACGGAAAGACCCCATGGAGCTTTACTGCAGTTTGATATTGAGTGTCTGTACCACATGTACAGGATAGGTAGGAGTCTATGAGATCGGGACGCCAGTTTCGAAGGAGACGTTGTTGGGATACTACCCTTGTGTTATGGCCACTCTAACCCGGATAGGTGATCCCTATCGGAGACAGTGTCTGACGGGCAGTTTGACTGGGGCGGTCGCCTCCTAAAAGGTAACGGAGGCGCCCAAAGGTTCCCTCAGAATGGTTGGAAATCATTCGCAGAGTGTAAAGGTATAAGGGAGCTTGACTGCGAGAGCTACAACTCGAGCAGGGACGAAAGTCGGGCTTAGTGATCCGGTGGTTCCGTATGGAAGGGCCATCGCTCAACGGATAAAAGCTACCCTGGGGATAACAGGCTTATCTCCCCCAAGAGTTCACATCGACGGGGAGGTTTGGCACCTCGATGTCGGCTCGTCGCATCCTGGGGCTGTAGTCGGTCCCAAGGGTTGGGCTGTTCGCCCATTAAAGCGGCACGCGAGCTGGGTTCAGAACGTCGTGAGACAGTTCGGTCCCTATCCGTCGCGGGCGTAGGAAATTTGAGAGGATCTGCTCCTAGTACGAGAGGACCAGAGTGGACTTACCGCTGGTGTACCAGTTGTCTTGCCAAAGGCATCGCTGGGTAGCTATGTAGGGAAGGGATAAACGCTGAAAGCATCTAAGTGTGAAACCCACCTCAAGATGAGATTTCCCATGATTTTATATCAGTAAGAGCCCTGAGAGATGATCAGGTAGATAGGTTAGAAGTGGAAGTGTGGCGACACATGTAGCGGACTAATACTAATAGCTCGAGGACTTATCCAAAGTAACTGAGAATATGAAAGCGAGAGGTTTTCTTGGTTTGAATAGATATTCAATTTTGAGTAGGTATTACTCAGAGTTAAGTGACGATAGCCTAGGAGATACACCTGTACCCATGCCGAACACAGAAGTTAAGCCCTAGAACGCCGGAAGTAGTTGGGGGTTGCCCCCTGTGAGATATGGAAGTCGCTTAGCTCTAGGGAGTTTAGCTCAGCTGGGAGAGCATCTGCCTTACAAGCAGAGGGTCAGCGGTTCGATCCCGTTAACTCCCATTTTAGCGGGTGTAGTTTAGTGGTAAAACTACAGCCTTCCAAGCTGTTGTCGCGAGTTCGATTCTCGTCACCCGCTTTGAACTTTGTTCTTTGTACCAAGTTTTTGACTTGGGCGCGTAGCTCAG
>NZ_VMMY01000005.1:0-12113 GCF_013277455.1 Streptococcus sp. 5346 | reverse complement strand
ATATGGAAGTCGCTTAGCTTTATTCCGCCATAGCTCAGTTGGTAGTAGCGCATGACTGTTAATCATGATGTCGTAGGTTCGAGTCCTACTGGCGGAGTAGTTAATTAAAGGAGGTTTTGACCTCTTTTTTTGTTATATAATTAATAATCTATCTCGCACCTAACGAAGCGAGATATTTTTCTTGACGATAGAAGTTTCAGACACCATCATTTTCGAGCATTGATAGCAGTTAAAACGACGCTCTCTAAGTAGAGAGGATTTAACCACTATAAATATTATAGTTACTTTTCTTTTTAATGATTATTAAGTGCTTCATTTCTATTCAATCACTTTATAGCTTAAACTGAGAAAGATTCAATGCAATGGTAACCGTACAGGATGATTTGTAATAAGGATAATTTTTGTAAATCATTTATAGGAAATTTTTTATTTTTAGGGATTTAATAGTTTGTCTTTTACATAAGATATTTGTTCCTATTCTGTCAACTTTTCCTATTTTTTATCTTATTGAGGTTGGTATTTGTACAATTCAGGAATTATTAATAACTTTTTATAATTTTTTGTTAGAATAAGATCATAAAAAGTAAAGGAGTGTATGCTTATGCTACAAAATATTTATGATCAGATGACTGATTTCTATGACAGTATCGAAGAAGAGTATGCTACTTTCTTTGGTAATAGTTGGGACTGGGAACATTTTCATTTTAAATTTTTGATTTATTATTTAGTTAGATATGATATTGGGTGTCGTAGGGATTTTATTGTTTACCATTATCGTGTTGCTTATCGTTTGTATCTTGAAAAGATGATAATGAAACAAGGTTTTATTTCTTGTTGAGATAGTCTGAGTTAATTTCCGAACAAACTTACTTTTTTATGGCAATATAACAATAAATAGCTGGTAATTTTTCTAAAACATTTTTTAATAGTTGGAAATAGCAAATCTTTCTATTGTTTCTTCTTGATAAAAAGGCGATTTTTTCTTATAATAAATTGTAAGATATAATTGCAGGTGAGAGTCCTGCCATGTAAGTGAGAAAGGAAGAGCCTGAGGGCTCAGACAAAATTATGACTTCAGTTGTTGTTGTAGGTACCCAGTGGGGTGATGAAGGTAAAGGGAAGATTACAGACTTCCTTTCAGCGAATGCAGAAGTGATTGCACGTTACCAAGGTGGTGATAATGCAGGTCACACGATTGTGATTGATGGTAAGAAGTTTAAATTGCACTTGATTCCATCTGGGATTTTCTTCCCTGAAAAAATCTCTGTTATTGGGAATGGTATGGTTGTAAATCCTAAATCTCTTGTAAAAGAGTTGAGCTATCTTCATGAGGAAGGTGTGACAACTGATAACTTGCGTATTTCTGATCGCGCGCATGTCATTTTGCCTTATCATATCGAGTTAGACCGTTTGCAAGAAGAAGCTAAGGGCGACAATAAGATTGGGACTACAATCAAGGGAATTGGTCCAGCTTATATGGACAAGGCTGCTCGTGTTGGGATTCGTATCGCAGATCTTTTGGATAAAGATATTTTCCGTGAGCGTTTAGAACGTAACCTTGCTGAAAAGAATCGTCTTTTTGAAAAATTGTATGACAGTAAAGCGATTGCTTTTGATGATATTTTTGAAGAATATTACGAATATGGCCAACAAATCAAGAAGTATGTGACAGATACATCTGTCATTTTGAATGATGCGCTTGATAACGGTAAACGTGTGCTTTTTGAAGGTGCACAAGGTGTTATGCTGGATATCGACCAAGGTACTTATCCATTTGTTACGTCATCAAACCCTGTGGCTGGTGGTGTGACAATTGGTTCTGGTGTAGGTCCAAGCAAGATTGACAAGGTTGTAGGTGTATGTAAAGCCTATACGAGTCGTGTAGGAGACGGTCCTTTCCCGACTGAGTTGTTTGATGAAGTGGGAGAACGTATCCGTGAAGTCGGTCATGAATATGGTACAACAACTGGTCGTCCACGTCGTGTGGGTTGGTTTGACTCAGTTGTGATGCGCCATAGTCGTCGTGTTTCTGGTATCACTAACCTTTCATTGAACTCTATCGATGTTTTGAGTGGTTTAGATACAGTGAAAATCTGTGTGGCCTATGATCTTGATGGTCAACGTATTGACTACTATCCAGCTAGTCTTGAGCAATTGAAACGTTGCAAGCCTATCTATGAAGAGTTGCCAGGTTGGTCAGAAGATATTACCGGAGTTCGTAATTTGGAAGATCTTCCTGAGAATGCGCGTAACTACGTTCGTCGTGTGAGTGAATTGGTTGGCGTTCGTATTTCTACTTTCTCAGTGGGTCCTGGTCGTGAACAAACAAATATTTTAGAAAGTGTTTGGTCCTAAGAGATTTTTAAGATTTGTTTAAGATAGGTCGGGTATACTATAGACAGTTACAAGAAGACCTCCTAACTTGTTGTAACAAATATCCTAAACTTTTCTTTTTCATAATAATCTCCCTATAAAGTCACCGCATTCGGTGGCTTTTTTTGTCTTGGGATTCATGATATAATAATAAAATCGACAAGTAGGAAAAGGGAAATTGATGAATTATACAGTTGAAGAAAAAGAAGTCTTTATGAGGGAAGCTTTGAGAGAGGCTGAGATTGCTCTTGAACACGATGAAATTCCAATTGGTTGTGTGATTGTCAAGGACGGAGAAATCATTGGCCGTGGGCATAATGCGCGTGAGGAATTGCAACGAGCGGTTATGCATGCGGAGATTATGGCAATAGAGAATGCGAACCTGAGTGAGGAGAGCTGGCGCTTGCTGGATTGCACACTTTTTGTGACCATTGAGCCGTGTGTCATGTGTAGTGGGGCGATTGGGCTTGCCCGTATTCCAAACGTGGTCTATGGGGCTAAAAACCAGAAATTTGGCGCTGCGGGGAGTTTGTACGATATCTTGACAGATGAGCGTCTTAACCATCGTGTGGAGGTTGAAACGGGAATTTTGGAAGATGAATGCGCAGCTATTATGCAGGACTTTTTTAGAAATAGACGGAAAAAATAATTTTGCTTTTAAAATGAATAGGAATGTGATATAATAAATAGTGGAGCAACAGTTCTGCGTGAAGCGGGTCAGGGGAGGAATCCAGCAGCCCTAAGCGATTTGAATTGTGTGCTCTTTTTTTCGTGCTTTTTTCGAATAAATAAGATAGAATAATCTAGAATAAATGATAATAGAAAAGAGAAGATGATGAAAATTCGTGGTTTTGAATTGGTTTCTAGTTTTACAGATGAGAATTTATTGCCAAAGCGTGAGACAGCGCATGCGGCTGGTTACGACTTAAAGGTTGCTGTGCGTACGGTTATTGCGCCAGGAGAGATTGTCTTGGTTCCGACAGGGGTTAAGGCTTATATGCAGCCGACTGAGGTTCTTTACCTTTATGATCGTTCTTCAAACCCTCGTAAGAAGGGCTTGGTTTTGATTAACTCTGTGGGTGTCATTGATGGAGATTATTATGGAAATCCTGGAAATGAAGGGCATATTTTTGCGCAGATGAAGAATATCACTGACCAAGAAGTGATTCTCGAAGTTGGGGAACGTGTTGTTCAGGCTGTCTTTGCGCCTTTCTTAATCGCAGATGGAGATGCGGCTGAGGGTGTTCGAACTGGTGGATTTGGATCGACTGGGCACTAGGATGAAAATTATCTTTGTACGTCATGGAGAGCCAGATTATAGTATGCTTGATAAACTTGAAAATCCGCAACTCTATAGTGGTTTTGGTCGTGATTTAGCGCCATTGACAGGAAAAGGTCGCAGTCTGGCAAAAGAAGTTGCTAAAACTGCATGTTTTGGAAAGGCAGAGATTATTATTTCATCGTCTGTGACGAGGGCTTTAGAAACAGCCCATTATATAGCAGTTGAAACAGGATTGGACTTATTTGTAGAGCCGTTTTTTCATGAGTGGCGTCCAGACTTAGATAGCACTAACTCTGATTTAACTAGTGTATTGGTAGCTCAGGAATATTATCTAAAACATCAAGGAGATTTATCTGAAGATTCTCCTTATCGCTATGAAACTGATCTAGAGATGCGTCATCGTTTTTTAAGAGCTTTGGAAAAATATAAAAATTATAAAACTATTATCATTGTAACTCACGGAATGCTCATGCGCCAATTTGTACCAGACGAGAAGATTGATTTTTGCCAAGTGATTGAATGTGAGATAGAGATATAGAAAGAGGTTTATTATCGCAAAGAAAAAGGCGACATTTGTGTGTCAAAATTGTGAATATAATTCCCCTAAATATCTGGGGCGCTGTCCAAACTGTGGGTCTTGGTCTTCTTTTGTAGAGGAGGTTGAGGTTGCAGAGGTCAAGAATGCGCGTGTGTCCTTGACGGGGGAGAAAAGACAGAAAGAAGAAATTTGCGACCGGCTTGCTGCTTGTATCTTCTCGTATCTTTGAGAAGCGTCGGGCTTCTTGCTTTACTAATCCAGATTTAAAAGATTTTTTAGAGGAAAACGGTGCTAAAAGCATAGAGTTTATAGGGGTAGATGGCAATGGCTGTGTTAAGGCTTCCGTTTTGGCAGCTACCAAGGAGAATTATCAGGTTTCTGTCGATTTGTCTGCTGTCGAAGTTGCCAACCAGAAGAAATTCTCTAAAACACTGAAGCAGTGGCAAGATTGCGGAATCAAGATTGGATAGTTTTATGGGGATCTTAATATGAAAATTATTTTTATCCGTCACGGGGAGCCAAATTACCGTGAGTTAGAGGAGCGTTCCTATACTGGATTCGGGATAGATTTGGCACCCTTATCTGAGAAAGGAAGACAACAAGCTCAGGAACTTTGCAAAAATCCTTTGTTTAGCTCAGCTGATATCCTGGTGTCTTCTGCAGTGACGCGAGCTTTAGAAACGGCTTTTTATGTATCCTGTGCTACTGGCCTTCCTTTGAGGGTAGAGCCATTATTGCATGAATGGCAGGTCTATGAAAGTGGCACAGATAATTTTGAAAAAGCTCGTACTATGTTTCTAGAAAATAAGGGGGAGTTACTTCCTAATAGTCCTATTCAATATGAGACAGCTACGGAGATGAAGTCTCGTTTTCTAGAATGTATGGCTAAGTATCGAGATTACCAGACCGTGATAGTGGTAACTCACAACATGCTCATGCGTCAGTTTGTGTCAAATGAGAAGATTGATTTTTGCCAAGTAATTGAGTGTGAGTTAGAGATATAGAAAGAGGTTTATTATCGCAAAGAAAAAAGCGACATTTGTATGTCAAAATTGTGGGTATAATTCCCCTAAATATCTGGGACGTTGCCCCAACTGTGGGTCTTGGTCTTCCTTTGTAGAAGAGGTTGAGGTTGCAGAGGTCAAGAATGCGCGTGTGTCCTTGACAGGGGAGAAAACCAAGCCCATGAAACTGGCTGAGGTGACTTCGATTAATGTCAATCGAACCAAGACGGAGATGGAGGAATTCAACCGTGTACTTGGAGGTGGAGTGGTACCAGGAAGTCTCGTCCTCATCGGTGGGGATCCTGGGATTGGGAAATCAACCCTTCTCCTACAAGTCTCAACCCAGTTGTCTCAAGTAGGGACTGTTCTCTATGTCAGTGGGGAGGAGTCTGCCCAGCAGATTAAGCTACGAGCAGAGCGCTTGGGTAATATTGATAGCGAGTTTTATCTCTATGCAGAGACCAATATGCAGAGTGTTCGAGCTGAGGTGGAGCGCATCCAACCAGACTTCCTCATCATCGACTCCATTCAGACTATTATGTCTCCTGAGATTTCAGGGGTGCAGGGGTCTGTGTCTCAGGTGCGTGAGGTGACCGCTGAACTCATGCAGCTGGCTAAGACCAATAACATTGCCATCTTTATCGTAGGGCATGTGACCAAGGAAGGAACCTTAGCTGGGCCTCGTATGTTGGAGCATATGGTGGATACAGTGCTTTATTTTGAAGGGGAGCGCCACCATACCTTTCGTATTTTGAGAGCGGTCAAAAACCGTTTTGGTTCAACAAATGAGATTGGAATTTTTGAGATGCAGTCGGGTGGATTGGTTGAGGTCCTCAATCCGAGTCAAGTTTTCCTAGAGGAGCGTTTGGATGGGGCTACTGGCTCGTCAATCGTTGTGACCATGGAAGGAACGCGTCCGATTTTGGCGGAGGTTCAGGCTTTGGTAACACCGACCATGTTTGGAAATGCCAAGCGTACGACGACGGGACTTGATTTTAATCGTGCTAGCTTGATTATGGCTGTTTTGGAAAAACGAGCAGGTCTTCTCTTGCAAAATCAGGATGCCTATCTCAAATCTGCTGGCGGTGTCAAATTGGATGAACCTGCAATAGATTTGGCAGTTGCGGTTGCCATTGCTTCGAGCTACAAAGACAAGCCAACTAATCCTCAGGAATGTTTTGTTGGAGAGCTTGGCTTGACAGGAGAGATTCGGCGCGTGAATCGTATCGAGCAGCGCATCAATGAAGCTGCTAAACTGGGCTTTACTAAGATTTATGTACCGAAAAATTCTTTGACAGGAATCACTCCACCCAAGGAAATTCAGGTCATTGGAGTGACAACGATTCAGGAAGTTTTGAAAAAGGTATTTGCTTAATCTGTGACAAATCCTCTTAAAAATGATAAGATAGGAGAAATATTTGACTATCAAATTTTCTAGGAGGGAATCGTGTCTTATTTTGAACAGTTTATGCAAGCCAATCAGGCTTATGTTGCCCTACATGGGCAGTTAAATCTGCCACTTAAACCCAAAACCAGAGTAGCCATTGTGACCTGTATGGACTCTCGTCTGCACGTTGCGCAAGCTCTGGGCTTGGCACTTGGAGATGCTCATATCTTGCGGAATGCAGGTGGTCGGGTGACAGAAGACATGATTCGTTCGCTAGTTATTTCCCAACAACAAATGGGGACAAGAGAGATTGTGGTATTGCACCATACAGACTGTGGTGCTCAGACTTTTGAAAATGGTCCTTTTCAGGAGTATCTGAAAGAGGAACTAGGTGTCGATGTGTCAGATCAGGATTTTTTGCCCTTCCAAGATATAGAGGAGAGTGTACGTGAGGACATGCAATTGCTTATCGAATCTCCCCTAATACCAGACGATGTCATTATCTCTGGTGCCATTTACGATGTGGATACAGGAAGTATGACAGTCGTAGAATTGTAAAAAATTCATTTAGAAAGAAAGTGTATGAAGAAAAACAGTATTTTATTTATTTTTATTTTATTGCTATGTATTGGTTTGCAGTATGAAACCATCTATTATACGGACGGTTCGATGTCAGCTGCGGAATATGGACTCATGGGAGTTTCTATCTTTCTAGCTCTCTTTTACATGATTCCGGCTCTTTATTTCCTTTTCCGTATTGGGAAAAAATGGGAATTGCCAAAGAACTCCTTGATCTTGTCTTTATTGGGAGGAATGTTCCTTTCAGGCTGGTTGTCTAGCTTTGCTAATACCTATATCCATGATTTGCTGGGCGTTCTTTTCCCAGATAGTGCATTTTTAAATGCCTTTGAAAGTGCTATTGTGGCTCCTTTGGTAGAAGAACCCTTGAAATTGTTGCCACTTGTCTTTGTTTTAGCTTTGATTCCTGTGCGAAAATTAAAATCTTTGTTTTTATTAGGGATTGCTTCTGGTTTGGGATTTCAAATGATTGAGGATATTGGCTATATTCGTACGGATTTGCCAGAGGGATTTGACTTTACTATTTCGAGGATTTTAGAGCGTATCATCTCAGGAATTGCCTCTCACTGGACTTTTTCAGGTCTAGCTGTAGTAGGTGTTTATTTGCTTTACAGAGCCTATAAAGGACAGAAATTTGGCAAGAAAGAGGGTTTTATTTTCCTAGGTTTAGCCTTGGGAACTCATTTCTTGTTTAACTCTCCTTTTGTTGAATTGGAGACAGAGTTGCCATTAGCTATTCCAGTGGTTACGGCTATTACTCTTTATGGTTTTTATCAGGCTTATCGCTTTGTTGAGAAGCACGATGAGATAATGAACTAGAATATTTTTCAAAAGAATGATGCAAGGGTACAAATATGGTGCCCTTCTTTTATTTTTGATTGAAAAATAGTGCAAAAAGAGCTACAATGGTAGATGGAAAAATCTTGTGAAAAGCACAAGCGATACATATATACCGGAGGAAATCATGTCTTTTTCTGATTTAAAGCTGTTTGCCCTTTCTTCTAATAAAGAATTGGCAGAACGTGTAGCGCAGGAGATTGGGATAGAGTTGGGGAAATCAAGTGTTCGCCAATTTTCAGATGGAGAGATTCAGGTCAACATCGAAGAATCAATCCGTGGGAAACACGTCTTTATCCTACAATCAACTAGTTCGCCTGTAAATGACAATCTGCTTGAAATTTTGATTATGGTGGATGCTTTGAAGCGTGCGAGTGCAGAATCTGTCAATGTTGTCATGCCTTACTATGGGTATGCACGTCAGGATAGAAAGGCGAGAGCGCGTGAGCCAATCACTTCAAAACTTGTTGCAAATATGCTTGAAGTAGCTGGAGTGGATCGTTTATTGACCATCGACTTGCATGCTGCGCAGATTCAAGGATTCTTTGATATTCCTGTGGATCATTTGATGGGTGCTCCTCTGATTGCGGATTATTTTGAGCGTCGCGGCATGGTTGGCTCTGACTATGTGGTTGTCAGCCCAGACCATGGAGGGGTGACTCGTGCTCGAAAGTTGGCAGAATTTTTGAAAACATCTATCGCTATTATTGATAAACGTCGTAGCGTTGATAAGATGAATACTAGTGAAGTTATGAACATCATCGGTAAGGTCGAAGGTAAGACTTGTATCTTGATTGATGATATGATTGATACAGCTGGAACCATTTGTCATGCGGCAGATGCCCTTGCAGAAGCTGGTGCTGTTGAAGTCTATGCAAGCTGTACGCACCCAGTGCTTTCTGGTCCTGCTATGGACAATATCCAAAAATCAGCTATTAAGAAATTGGTTGTTTTGGATACCATCTATCTGCCAGAAGAGCGTTTGATTGATAAGATTGAGCAAATTTCAATCGCTCATCTCCTAGGAGATGCTATCGTGCGTATCCATGAAAAACGCCCACTTTCTCCACTTTTCAGTATTGAGAAAAAGATTTAATGACCAAGCCTGAGATAATTCTCAGGTTTTTTCGTCTCTTTTGCGAATAAATAGATAGAAGCAGTGAATCTAGTAAACCTAGATTTAATACTCTTCGAAAATCAAATTCAAACCACGTCAACGTCGCCTTGCCGTATATATGTGACTGACTTCGTCAGTCTTATCTGCAACCTCAAAACAGTGTTTTGAGCAACCTGCGGCTAGTTTCCTAGTTTGCTCTTTGATTTTCATTGAGTATAAGACTGTGGTATAATAAAAGGAGGAAAAGGATGATTCTAAGACATCCGGGCATTAGCCCAACTAATGATTTGGTTGCTAAGAAAATTTTCAGCAACCCAGAAATCACTTGTCAGTTTATTCGCGATATGCTGGACTTGCCAGCAAAAAATGTGACCATTTTGGAGGGAAGCAACATTCACGTCTTGCCTTCCATGCCCTATTCGGCGCAAGATTTCTATACCAGTATAGATGTTTTAGCGGAGTTAGATAATGGAACGCAAGTTATCATCGAAATTCAGGTTCATCATCAGAATTTTTTCATCAATCGCCTGTGGGCTTACCTATGTAGTCAGGTCAATCAAAACCTAGAAAAAATTCGCCAACGAGAAGGTGATACACACCAGAGTTATAAACACATTGCACCAGTTTATGCTATCGCAATTGTGGACAGCAATTACTTTTCAGATGACTTAGCTTTTCACAGTTTCAGTATGCGCGAGGACACGACAGGTGAGGCTTTAACAATTACAAACAATGGACAGGAAAACCATCTAGTAAAGATGGCATTCTTGGAACTAAAAAAATACAGAGAAACCAGCAAAGACGAGGTTCGCAAACCGTGGTTGGAGTTTTTCGGGAATAAACCCTTTACCCAGCACCCCGAGCGAGCCATCAGCCAAGCAGACCAACTGCTGGACTACAAGAGCTGGTCCGAGGAGGACAGAAAAATGTTTAGTCAACTACGTATGCGTGAAGAACAAGCCTTGTTAGCACAGGACTATGCCTTGGAAACTGCTAGGGTTGAAGGTCTTGAACAAGGACTTGAACGTGGCCGTGCAGAGGGTATTGAAAAAGGGCGCGAAGAAGGCATTGAAGAGGGATTAAAAGTAGGTTTAGTAAATCTAGTCCATCAAGGTCTTCTGACTTCTGAGGTTGCCAGCCAGCAGTTGGGTATGACTGTCACTGAGTTTGAGTCCTTGCTATGAGGTCACATTTTAAATAGTAGAAAGTTAATGAAATGGCGAGTTATTTCTAAAATACTTGTCATTTTTGCTTGACATTTGGAAGGGGTTATAGGATAATACCATAGAAGTGAGTTCTATCCAACTATCGATATGGATTAGATATGTGAGGTTTGACTCAGGGTTTAAGAAATTTGTGAGATTTTCACTTGGAAGATACGGTATTTGAAGGGTATTTCATCTCACAAAAGCGTTTTTTTTACTTTTTTGAAAAAATAGGTAAAAAGTTAAAGAAAACCCTTGACAAATCCTGCAAATATTTATATACTGTATGGTAGTAAGATAGTCTTACGAAAAAATTTTTAAAGAAAAACAAAGGAGATAAAACGATGAAAAAAGTTTTATTGACAAGCGCAGTCGCTCTTGCAGCATTTGGTGCTGTACAAGCTGTTTCAGCAGCTGATGATTATACAGTTGATTACAACAAGCAACAGCAAGCTGAAGCTGATGCAGCAGCTAAGAAAGCAGCAGAAAAGGCAGCTAAGAAAGCAGCAGAAATTACAGAAGCTTTGCAACCAAAAAATAGAGCAGTTCTTGAGACTTATAATAAGCTTCAAAAAGCAGAAAAGGCTTATTCTACAGTAGAAGCACGTCTTCGTGCAGTTCAAGATGAGTTGACAAAACTATATCTTGCTTCAAAAACAATTGCAGATATCGAAGGTGATATGACTCAGCTTGATAAATATCTAGCTGCTTCACAAAAAGCTTTGAAAGTAGCTGAGAAGTTTGTTACTGGATATGCTGAATACACAGATGAAAATGGTGCTACAGTAGCTACAACTGTTGATGCACTTAAAACTGCACGTGATCAAAAAGAAACTGAAAAAGAAGCAGCTGATAAAGAGCTAGCTGCAGCAGACTTAGATTTGACAAGTGCTCGTCAAGCTGGTCAAAAAGATCCTGCTAAATTAAAAGCACTTGAAGATAAATTTAAAGATGCTGAAAAGAAATCAAAAGATGCAGGTAAAGCATTTGCAACTGCGGAAAAACGTTACCAAGAATCTGTTGCAAAACAAGATGCCTCAGTTGTTGAAGTAGCAGAAATTACTGCTCGTATTGCTGCAATTCAAGCAAAACAATCTAATGACTCTGTTGGTTATGCTCGTGCAGTTGCAGGATTAGATCGCAAACTTAACGAAAAAGAAGCAGAAAAAGAAAAACTTATTGCAGAAGTAGGAACAGCTCGTGGAACTCGTGATAGTGCTAAGGTCGCATTTGAAGCAGCTGAAAAAGCAGCAAAAGAAGCTTATGCTGATTATGGTTTGACATATAATCTTGATTCTATCACTGCATCTAATGATGTTCCAAATCAAGTTAAAGTTGGTTGGGTTAAAGATGATAAAGGACAATGGAGTTATGTTGTCAATACAAAAGGTCAAAAAGCTACTGGTTGGCAATTAGTTGATGGTGCATGGTACCACTTTAACGCTGAAGGCGTAATGCAAAAATGGTGGGTTAAAGATGGTAACACTTGGTACTACCTAAACGGTTCAGGTGTAATGCAAACTGGTTGGTTGCAAGACGGTGGTAAATGGTACTACCTTGAAAACTCAGGTGCTATGAAAGCTAGCCAATGGTTTGAAGTTGGTGGTAAATGGTACTATGTTGACGGTTCAGGTGCCCTTGCAGTAAATACTACTGTAAATGGTTACACTGTAAACGGAAACGGTGAATGGGTTTAATTTTAAATAGTTAAATCATAACAGGAGAGAAATCTCCTGTTTTTTTGTGGTATATAATCGAGTGAGGGTTTTGATGGCTCTTTGTCAACTGTAG
>NZ_VMMY01000028.1:0-1813 GCF_013277455.1 Streptococcus sp. 5346 | reverse complement strand
ATCCTTATAAGAGAAGACTCGTCCCATATCGTAGTAGCGCTTGAAAATCGCGTCCACCCTCACTTTTAAGAGGGAGAGGGAGAAGGGCTTTTCCAGATAGCCATCTGCCAGAGAGGCAAAGGCACTCATCTTGTATTCCTCATCCTGAAAGGCTGTTAACATCAAGACAGGAACCTGACTGGTTTTACGAATCTCAGCTAGGACTTCTAGGCCATTGAGCTTGGGCATCTGAATATCCAGTAAAACCAAGGCTACTTCATAGCTGGAAAATTGCTCCAAGGCTTCTTGTCCGTCCGCCGCCTCAATGGTTTCATAACCACAATCCGTCAAATAATCACTGACCCCCTCACGGATCATCTCTTCATCTTCTACAATTAAAATTTTCATACTTTAACTGCTCTCTATTTTTTTATTTTTCTTAGAATAAATACCTACTCTATTTTTATTATAGCCTCTTACTGGCCTTTTGTCTGTAATCAACTGACCACTAGATAAAACAAAGAGAGCCTATCGCTCTCTCTGCTTGCATTTCACTCTCTATAGAATGAAAATTATTTAGCTGCTTTTGAAAATGTTACAACGTAATTATAATCTTTCCCATTAGATTGATAGACATAGTCCTCTTTGAAAGTATAGCCGCGTTTGCTCAACTCTTCTTTCTTAGCATCAACTTGACTCTTGACAGCTGCTTTAACCTGTTCATTTGATAAACCTTCCGCAATTTCAAGAGAAGTTCCATTGATATCTCCTAGGAAACCTGCAATATCTTTCATTTGATCAAAGTTATAAAAAACATTGACTTTGACCTTTTGAGGAGCTGGCTGTTCTAGACTTCTACGATTTCTGCTAGCGCGTGGTTGAACTGCTGGAGCCATTCTGAAACCTGAAGTTCCTGTAGTCTCCTTAGTGAATGTAACGACGTAGTTATAATTTTTCACAGTAGTATCTTGTTCAAAAATAATGTCATTTTTCACATGATACCCTCTAGCAGCTAGGTCTTTTATCTTGGCTTGAATTTTTTCTTTTACTAGCTCTTTTGCCTGTTCTTCACTCGTTCCTGCAGGAATTGTGACAGTGTTATTTTCTCCCGGATCAGATAGGAAGCCATGAATATCTGGCATTCCAGCGAAGTTATAGCTAATATTTACAGTTCCATCTGGTTCTGATGTTGAACGTGCCACTCTTCTTGCTCTTGCTTGAACCGATGGGGCATTTCTAAAACTTGAAGCCCCTTCTGAAGTTGAAGAAGGTTGTGTTGGAGATGCTGTTGAAGTCGTGCTTGCTTCACTAGCAGGCTGTGTCGGAGCTTCACCTGATCCATGTCCTATCGCTGTGCTTCCATTGTCAATAGTAGTACCTTCATTACGGCCATTTGTTAAATTATCTTTATTATAGTTTGGTGCTGGTAATTCTTCACCTGGAACATTAATTTCATCAATTTTAGTTTGATATTCATCCGCAGCAGCTACTGCTGCATCATGATCTTTAGCATTATTTATTGCGGCTAATGCGTCTTCTTTTAATGTTTTTAATTCCGCTTTTAATTTTTCTTTTTCGGCTTCGTCTTTAACTTTTTCTATTTCACCTAGTTTTGAAGATACTCGTTCATTAATAATATCTTCCCCATCTTTTTGTGCATCTGCTAGTTCCTTTTTAGCTTTTGCTTCTTCAGAAGTTAGCTCTTCCGCTTTCGGCTCAGTTGTTGCTGATTCTTCTGCTTTGGGTGCTGAGGTCGCCGGTGATTCAGAACTTGAATTTGAAGCTACAGGTTGATCTGCAGTCCCTGTGTTTGAAGGGGCGTTGTCTGTTACTG
>NZ_VMMY01000027.1:0-578 GCF_013277455.1 Streptococcus sp. 5346 | reverse complement strand
TGTGGAAAGAAGTACCGCCTGTAGTCATCAATTAAAATGCCATAGTATATGAGGTACCCTATATGAATAAGAAATCCTTTTTTATCATCTGTTCTACGTTGATTATAGCATCGAATCTTCTCATGATTTCCGTGGTGAATAAGGGAGAAGGAACAGGGAGCAACCTGTTTGTGATTGCTATAGCCTGTGTTATGTTACCAGTCTTTTTATATGCAGTTGAAAACCAACTGACTTCATTGATAAGAGTAGAATCAATACTCCTGATTCAGTTGGCAGTTATATCTCTACTCCGTCTTGTCAACAGAATAGGGAGTACGCCTGAAATTCTCAACATTATCATTACCCTTATCGCTTTGGCAAGTGGAACAGCTGCTATCCTTGTTGCGATCATGAGAATATATGAGAACATACGGAAGTGAGGGTGAGTAGTTTTCTATTTTGTATTTTCACATTGTCAAGTTCCCCAGGGCAAGTATGTTTTTCATGCTTGCTTTTTTTATTTTTAACAATTCAAGATGTTTTGATGACCGTTTGTGATTTGGATGGAAAATTTTAAAAAATAGTAGTATACTAGCCTT
>NZ_VMMY01000026.1:0-753 GCF_013277455.1 Streptococcus sp. 5346 | reverse complement strand
CAGCTGAGCTACACCGCCATATATCGGGAAGACAGGATTCGAACCTGCGACACCTTGGTCCCAAACCAAGTACTCTACCAAGCTGAGCTACTTCCCGAGTTAAATAGAAAAATGCACCCTAGAGGAGTCGAACCTCTAACCGCCTGATTCGTAGTCAGGTACTCTATCCAGTTGAGCTAAGGGTGCTCATTATATTATGCCGAGGACCGGAATCGAACCGGTACGATCGTTACCAATCGCAGGATTTTAAGTCCTGTGCGTCTGCCAGTTCCGCCACCCCGGCCTCTCTAAGCGAACGACGGGATTCGAACCCGCGACCCCCACCTTGGCAAGGTGGTGTTCTACCACTGAACTACGTTCGCACTATTTTCTTCTATCTAAAAATGCCGGCTACATGACTTGAACACGCGACCCTCTGATTACAAATCAGATGCTCTACCAACTGAGCTAAGCCGGCTCATTTATTATATCTTAATGCGGGTTAAGGGACTTGAACCCCCACGCCGTTAAGCGCCAGATCCTAAATCTGGTGCGTCTGCCAATTCCGCCAAACCCGCATATATGACCCGTACTGGGCTCGAACCAGTGACCCATTGATTAAAAGTCAATTGCTCTACCAACTGAGCTAACGAGTCTAAAATAACTTCCGTTATCTTAAACGGTCCCGACGGGAATCGAACCCGCGATCTTCGCCGTGACAGGGCGACGTGATAACCGCTACACTACGGGACCTTTGGGAGTTAACGGGATCGA
>NZ_VMMY01000025.1:0-546 GCF_013277455.1 Streptococcus sp. 5346 | reverse complement strand
GCTGTCAGCCTACTTTGTCCGCTGGAACTTCAATCGAACCGCCTGTAACCTTCACGCCTGGATGGTTACCCTCTACAGTCCAAGTGCCATTGTCCCCTTTCTTGACAACAACTGGTCCGCCTTCTGTCAACGGAATCTCGATGCGATCGCCTCCATTTGTCGTATCTGGAGTCACTTTCAAGTTACCGTTTTGCCATTGTTCTACGGTTGGGGCTGTTGGCGCGGCTTTCGTTACTTTCAACTTAACAGTCGTGTCTTCACTACTTCCGTCAGTGTAAGTAATCGTAACTGGAATATCTTGGGTGCTTCCTGCAGTTAAGCTTGGTAATTGTTCTTTTGAAGTCACGGAGTGAATGTTCGATGACGCATAGTCTTTCTCTTCCGTTCCTACTGTGACTCCCACAACTCCCGTCTTCGTATGAAGGTCTTCGCCACTCAAGGTGTCTGTTGGTTTCTTGATGATGTCTGTCTTACGAACAGTATGCGCTTGTTTGCTGTAGGCTGCACTGTTTGTGCTATTTTCTAGATCGCCTTCTCCAACTTTTG
>NZ_VMMY01000024.1:0-3047 GCF_013277455.1 Streptococcus sp. 5346 | reverse complement strand
TAACAATTTATTATCGCTATACAAAGCACTCAAATAGGTTTATAATAGCATGATTATTGATAAAGGAGATTTTCATGGATTATAAACTTATTTCTACTTACTTAGATTATTGCAAAACTCATAAGCGTTTGAGTTCACACACGATTCGCGCTTATAAGAATGATCTTATGCAATTTTATAACTCAGACTATGATAATGTCGAATCCTATATAGAACAGTTGACACAATCTAACATAAAAACGAATACACTAAGAAGAAAAATTGCTTGTATGAAGGTGTTTTATAACTATCTAAAATACCAGAACATAATTGAAGAGAATCCCTTCAATCAATTGCGCTTTCAATTTAGAACTGAAAAAATATTACCTAAAACGATTTCGTATGATATTCTGAAAAGCATTTTTATATATTTAGAACAGAAAGTAATTGTATCTAAAACTGACTATCAAAAACAACACGCTGAAAGAAATCTACTAATTATTTCACTTTTACTTTCAACAGGCATCAGAATTTCTGAACTTTGTCACATTCATCTCAAAGATATTAATCTTTCCAATAAAACACTCCATATTGTAGGAAAGGGTAAGAAAGAACGTATCCTATTTTTAGGAGATCAAAAAACATTCAATTTATTAGAAACATATATAAATAAAACAAGAAATGAATCCAATGATTTCTTGTTCCCAGGGAAACATTCACTTAAACCATTGTCAGAGCAAAGTGTACGTTTAGTTTTAAAGAGAATCGTTGAACAAAACAGCTTATCTAGAACTATTACACCACATATGTTTAGACATAGCTTTGCGACAATGCTTCTAGATAGTGATGTAGATATTCGATATATTCAACAAATTCTTGGACACAGTTCTATATCAGTCACACAAATCTATACTCACGTATCTCATTCAAAACAAAAAGAAATACTTAGTTCTTTTAATCCTATGTCAGTGATTCATTCTGATAAAAAATGAACACTTATTAAACACACTTGTTTCATATATTTATAATTGTTTTACTATATCCTAATAAGCATTGATAGTATAGTATATTGAAACAAAATATGCAAAAATATATTAAGATAGTCAAATTAATTTCTAGAAATGTTTTAGCAACCGCAGTGTACTATTATAGATTCAATCTGTTTCATATCCCAACTTTAAAAACTTTTAAAGTAACAATTGTTTTGTGTTTTAAAATTTTTAAAACCATATCTCCTCGAAGATTTAATACAATTTTCAGTTACTTGTAGAGTTAGACATGATACCTCTCCTTTTTATATGAAGTATTTGTGATAAAGGAGTATAATAACTTTAAAACTGATTACATGTATATCGATAGGGAGGTCAACTCTTTATGCTGAGAAGATTTGTTACTAAGAAGCACCTCGTACTTTACTTCTTTTCTATTGCCATTACTTGGCTGGAAGCAATTATCACGCCAGCCCTTGTTCAGAATATTGTTGCCAGTTTTACCAATCAAGAACTAGGCCTTCTTTGGAAAGTTTTGATTTTAGGAATCCTTGGTAATCTTATCCTCTTACTAGGCTTAGCTGGAAAACGCTATTACTACGCTCGTTTGATTACTGACTTCAAATATGGAATCAAGAGTGCTATTTTCAAACGATTTTTAAACAGTTATGAGATTGATGAAAAGGATATTTTGTCTGACCTAGAAAACGACGTCAAGCAAGTAGAAGAAAGCTATATTGAGCCAACGGTCATCATCATTTCTTCTCTTGGCTTCACAACTGTGTCCATTCTCTATGCCTTATGGACCAATTTTTACCTGGGCTTGATTTTCATCATCTTCTACTCCTTTCCTGTCCTCTGTAGTGCTATCGGATCAAAGCGTTTGGACTCACTTTCTGAAAAGCGGTCAACTGTTAACCAAAGCTACTTAGCAAGCTTGACAAATTTTATTGGTGGTAGCCAACAAATTCGCCATTATCAGGGGCAAGACTACTTTTTTGCTCGCTATCAAAAGCAATTACAAACCAGTTTGGATGCCGAAATCAACTATGAAAAACAACGAACTTTAAACAGTCTCTTGATCAATAGCATCGATGCCTTTTGTTCTGTCACACCAATCGTCATCGGTGGCTTTATGACCTACTATAGTTATTTAGATGCGGCGAGTTTTGTGGCTATCTATCTAGTTTCCCATAATATCGGCTATCAATTCCAAGAGTTGGCTTACTTTACCAACACCCGAAAAGCGACTCGAACTCTTCTCAACAAATACCAAAAACTTTTGAACCAGTCTGATCCCATCTCGCCTAGAAGCATAGAAAATATTTTCCCTATCCAACTTGACACCATCTGCCTTGAAAAAGAGGGGAATAGCCTCCTGTCTCCGATTTCCATACACATCAAGCAAGGAGAAAAAATTGCCATTATCGGGGAAAGTGGCTCTGGTAAAACAACCCTGCTCAATATCATTCATGGAGAAGAGACACCAACAAGTGGTCAGATTAGCTTTGCTGGTCAGAACCTGTCACGTCAAGAAATCACGGGCACCAGCTCCTATATCCTCCAAGATAGCCATTGCTTTGACACGCTATCTCTGGAAGACAATATCCTTCTAGGACTGGATAAAAATCCAGAGACTTTAAATCATATCCTCAAAAAAACAGGATTAGAACATTTGAAAAATCGACCCCTCAGCAATGATAGTCTATCTGGTGGCGAGAAACAACGCCTAGAAATCGCTCGCGCCCTCTACCATGATAGCCAACTCATCTTAGCAGATGAGATTAAGGCCAATCTTGACTCGGAAAATAGCAGAAAAATTAGCGACTTGCTCTTCTCCCTACCTCAAACAGTCATTGAAGTCATTCACCACTACACGGAAGAAGACTTAAAACACTACGACCAAGTCATTCACTTAAGCAAAGAAAAGTAATAGTCTATAACATACGATTTTAAAAAGCAAGGAACCCGAATTCCTTGCTTTTTATACTCAATGAAAATCAAAGAGCAAACTAGGAAACTAGCCGCAGATTGCTCAAAGCACTGCTTTGAGGTTGTAGATAGAACTGACGAAGTCAG
>NZ_VMMY01000023.1:0-3283 GCF_013277455.1 Streptococcus sp. 5346 | reverse complement strand
TAAATTGTTATCGGTAGGAGAAGTTATGAGATTAGTAGTCATTTTAAATGTCAACCCAGATTCATCCATTCAAACAAAAATTATCGAAAATAGAGAATACACTCGCAATGAATTGAGAGATATTCTCCATAAAAGTTTTTCTAAATTTATTGATGAAATCATATTTTACGATAATTTTGAGAGATTCAAAAAAAGTGTTTTTAATCATCTAGACGACTTTGTGTTAAATTTTGATTTTGGATATAACAGTCGAATTAGAAACATGAGTGTCCCAGCATTCTGTGAAAATTATAAAATTAAATATTTCAACCCAGACCCATATGCACAAGTTTTATGTCAAGATAAATTTATGACAGAGAAATTTGCAGAAAATTTTGGTATAAAAGTCCCAAAAAGCTTGTTAGTATTTGCTCATTCATACACTAAAGAAATTCTAGCGAACTTTGAATATCCAATTATTATTAAACCGAACTATGAATCAGAATCAATAGGAATTACACAAAACTCTATTGTTGAAAATATGGAACAGGCAGATATGGCACTCAAGCAATTAATGAAGGACTTTGATGGTATTCTAGTAGAGGAATACATTGAAGGGAGAGAAGTAGCTATTACTATTTTGGAAAATGAAGGAGAGTTATTTTTTGAAGAAGTTGAACTTATTTTTCCAGAATCTAATGAATTCAAGTATCAGGCTTATACTTCAGAAATTAAACAAAAAATCGGTATAGAAATCGGAAAAAGTTGCTATTTAAGCGATAAAGATATTATCAACTTAAAGCAACTTTATAAGAACTTGTCTCCAAATAAATTGATACGAGTAGATGGTCGAATAAAAAATGCAGAATTTTATCTAATAGAGATCAATGCCAACCCTGGGTTGTATCCAAAATCTGTTGTACCTAAAACATTCAACATAAATGGCTATACGTACGATGAAATGATACAAACACTCTTTACTCATCATTTAAATTAAGGGGTAGTTTCCACGAAGTTTCATACATTAACTTCATTTCGTAATCATTCTTAATAATATCTTCCTCTATTTTATTTTTGTATTCTTCCATTTTTTCGAGGTTATACATTTTTTGATAATAATGATAGAGATTGTAGTAAATCTTATCCAAAAAACGCTTAAAATATGTCTTTGGGATGAGTTCCTCCAATTCAACAACAATTGACTGACATTCAAGACTACCTACTCTATCCTTTAAGAGATAATAAACAACTAAATTATTGTAAATGGCAAATCGGTCATATTCATCATATGCGGTGATTTTTGCGCTATTAAGTAACTCTGGTATTGCTTCATCAATATCTCCACTATAAAATTTTATTGTAGCCTCGTTATGAAGAATCATATGATTATATACAAGCGATTCACCGAAATAGTCTCGAGCAGTTATTAAAGATTGTTCGGCACTAGAAACATCTCTGTCTACAGCATATAAGTAAGCTAGATAGATAGCATGAAGTCCTGAAAATTCAGAATCTTGCTCCTTAAAAATTCTCTCCGTAATTGACTGAACAATTTTTATACGGTCAGAAAATTGGCTATAAAAAACATTAGATAATCTGATTAAGTAGGGATATAGTGGATGAGTGTTTTGCGTACTTAATTCCTCGAAAATACGTTTTGCTTCTTCTCTTCTTTCAACTTGTACTAAGTTCATTATTAAAACCAAAGAAAGCTGGAAGTGTTGTGATGAGTTTTTATCTAGCTTAACTATATTTTTTTCAATATAGTTAATAGAAGCATCAAATTTTTCACATCGATTTAGTAATAATGCTTTGCCAAAAACAACCTTATCAGTATTGTGAGAGATGAAATTAATGAAAGATAGGGATTGTTGATACAAATTAGCATCATAGGTAATTTTTACAAGTGACAGTATAAAATCTTCATCAATTGTTTTTACATCATGCTGTAGTAGATTGAATTTTTCAAAATAAGCTACACGACCTTCTTGTGAATCAATTCTTATCAATCTCTCTCGAATTTTAGGGAAAATAGATTTGAGTTGTAAAAACTGGCGGTGAAGTAAATAATGGTCAACTAAAATATCAAGATATTCAGCATTATTGGTTTCATATAATTTTTGGTTAATATACTTAACTAACAGAGAGCTTAGAGCTAATCTTAACTTAGGGAAAAATGTTGTAGGGCTAACAACCATATCTATAAAATTAGGGATTGATAAGGAAGAGTGATTTCGTTCTAGTAAATCTTTATTTACTAGAAAATCAATATTTTCCGAATCAAACTCCCCGTATAGTTGGGATAAAATTTCCATCAAATCAACTTGAGCTAACCTATTCTTTGTTAAGGAAAGTAAGATTAAAAGGGCTGTTTGTTTGTCTGATAATTCTTCAACAATTTGTTTAATCGTTTGTAATTTTACTGTCCGATCCAACCGTACTCTATCATCAAAATCCTTTAAAATTGTGGAGATTTCTGCTAAATCTCCTTTTTCAATACTATCATGTAAAATTGTAAAATCAATTTGCTCATAATGCAATTCTAACTTTTCAGTTAGTTGTTGGATGTAATAAAGAATATGTTCATTAGAAAGTCGATTTAAGTGATAGGTTTTAAGAAAAAATTTACTACTATTTTTCAAATACTGCTCCACTCTGTTATCGTCACACTCAAAAATAAACAGACATTGTTGAGAAGCCACTATTAATTTATTAAATAAATCCAAAGAAGAACGATCAATCTGAGAGGCTTGTGGATACAAAATAGATAATTTTTTCTGTTTTAGAACATAATTAGCATATTCAAAAAGATTTTCCACTTGAGCTTTTAGCACAAACGTCTCATATTGAGTAGGTTCTTCTATCAATGAAGGTAAGTCAATCTCTGATACTTCTAGTCCAACATTATTATCTTTAAAAAATGTTCCAATAAATGCTTTACCAAATATTGCTGAAATTTTCAGCAATATTTTAATAGCTTTATCACTAGTCATTTTTTTGGTGTAAAATTCTTTAAAATCATCATAACCATACTCGCTACTGAGCTTATCCAATTCTATAACAAATCTTTTAAATGTTGAAAAAACATTGCTATCATCTAATGGAAGAACTTCTATAAAAGATAAGTTTAGTTTCTTAGATATTTCATTAATAAATTCGGATTTCCCTATGCCTGAATCAGCTTTAATGATATAAACTTGATTCAATCCACGATTCAAATTATTAGTGTAATCTTTTTGTAAATTACAAAGCTCTTCTTTACGATTGATAAACTTCATGACATTTTCCTACCGATAACAATTTA
>NZ_VMMY01000022.1:0-560 GCF_013277455.1 Streptococcus sp. 5346 | reverse complement strand
GTATAATAGTAAGAGTTGAAAATACCAACTCTGGTCCGTTGGTCAAGGGGTTAAGACACCGCCTTTTCACGGCGGTAACACGGGTTCGAATCCCGTACGGACTATAGTATGTTGCGGTAGGAACACTTGATGAAAGAAAGTTTAAAAAAGTTTCAAAAAAGTGTTGACAAGCGAAAGTGGCTGTGATATACTAATATAGTTGTCGCTTGAGAGAAGTAAGTGACAAAGACCTTTGAAAACTGAACAAGACGAACCAATGTGCAGGGCACTACAACCAAGGTTGTAGTACTGAACAATGAAAAAACAATAAATCTGTCAGTGACAGAAATGAGTGAGAACTCAAACTTTTAATGAGAGTTTGATCCTGGCTCAGGACGAACGCTGGCGGCGTGCCTAATACATGCAAGTAGAACGCTGAAGGAGGAGCTTGCTTCTCCGGATGAGTTGCGAACGGGTGAGTAACGCGTAGGTAACCTGCCTGGTAGCGGGGGATAACTATTGGAAACGATAGCTAATACCGCATAAGAGTAGATGTTGCATGACATTTGCTTAAAAGGTGC
>NZ_VMMY01000021.1:7501-15482 GCF_013277455.1 Streptococcus sp. 5346 | reverse complement strand
TTCCTTCTTTTTTCCATCGGCTAAAAAAACATCTCGAAAGAGATGTTTTTGTCCCAAATAAATTGATTTTGTCCCAGAAATGTGGTATGATTTTGTAAAAGGAGGATTGAATCATGAAAAAATCTGATGTTCTTGATTTAATAAAGTACCACTATGAGTGTAAGGAGATAGAATTTAGAAATCAATGTANNAGAAGTTTTGATAAACAAGGCGATGCACAATTGGCACAATATATTATGGGTTTAATGTCTCAAAGTGATAGATTATTACCACAAGTAGAAAACAGTAGTCAGTATTTGGTTCCATCTAAGCTAGATGTTGGTCCTCTCCCACTGCCTCTTTCAATCATGAATGATTTGAAAGGGATAATAAATGCGGTAAATCATCATATCGGAATAAATAAATTTTTATTTGTGGGATCGCCAGGTACTGGAAAAACTGAAAGTGTGAAGCAGGTTGCTAGACTTATTGGTAAAGAATTACTAGTCGTGGATTTTAGTTATTTAGTCGATAGTAAGTTGGGCCAAACAGTCAAAAATTTAGCAGTCCTTTTTAATGAAATCAATAACCTCCCTTTCAAACAAAATTATATTATACTATTTGATGAAATTGACTCTATAGTATTAGATCGGGTGAATCAAAATGATTTAAGAGAAATGGGACGAGTAACCTCTGCCTTTTTAAAAGAGATAGATAGACTATCACCTGAAATCATATTGATTGCAACTACAAATTTATTTGATAATCTAGATAAAGCAGTTACAAGGCGGTTTGATGCTATTATAGATTTTGATCGTTATTCGGATGATGATAAGGTAGAGGTTGCAATAGTTATTTTAACCGATTTATTGAAACAATTTAAAAATGTAGCAAGAGATTTGAAATTATTTAAAAAAATTATATATAGTTCTAATACAATTCCAAATCCAGGTGATTTAAGAAATATGATACGGACATCATTGGCATTTAGTGATCCAAAAGATCCACACGATTATCAAAAACGTCTATTAAGAAGTTTTCATAATGGAAAAAATTTATCTATTTCTAAATTATCAAAATTAGGCTTTACAGTTCGAGAAATTGAGATTTTAACAGGTGTTTCTAAAAGCAGCGTATCACGGGAATTAAGCGAGGGTTAGTATGAATACATTATTGACATTACGTGGAAAAAGTTTTACACAAAAATCAAGAAATAATGGTATGGGACCAATAACTATACCCAAAAAAGCAATAATTACATTGGAACATTTGAAGTATCTTCATTCTGCACTAGAGGAAACGAAAAAATATTGGGAAAAAAATAACATTATAGATGGTATTTTGATCAGTGTTTACTATAATCGAATTGTTGCTAAAAGTAATCGTATTAACGGGTATCTCAATGTAGGAGGAGGGTACCAAATTCCAAATGATACCATTGTAGGAGCAAAATTTAATGATGAAAAGACAAAGCATATTATTACTCATTATATCTCTGGCGATGTACTTAGTAAGACAATTATAACTCTTAGTAAGATTATCGAAGTTTTTGAAGAAAATTTCGATGGAAAGATGACATATGAGATGTTCTCTAACTCATCAATATTTGCCTCCATAAAGTTCGCGGAATACGGTATTTCAAAATCTAAATTTCAACAGTATTTGAGGGATTCTTGCTTTATTGAGAAATTTGGCGTTGAATATGCTAGAGATTCAGATGTTCAAAATTCTATTGTGACATTTTATGATGTTCGTACAGATATTCTCATGTTACTTAATAAACTCAATATTGATATTTCAGAGACAAATGTCATGAATAATACAACTGTATTACTTGATGGAAAAAATATTGAATTGTTATTATCAAAAGCTCCCTATCTTGTCTCCATGATTGTTGAAGATTTTTCTAAATTATCTCTGGATGATTTTTATTTAAATAATATTGATTTTAAAATAAATCTTCCATCTCCAGTTAATGAACCAGTTATCGGTGTCATTGATACCTTATTTGATAAGAGCGTATACTTTAATGAGTGGGTTGAGTATTACGATTTGATTTCAAATGACATTAGAAAAGATAGTCAGGACTATAAACATGGAACAGCTGTTACTTCTCTTATAGTTGATGGGGCTAGTTTGAATCCTAATTTAGATGATGGTTGCGGACATTTTAGGGTAAGACATTTTGGTGTATCACTACAAAGTGGCTTCAATTCATTTACTATTATAAAACAAATTAGAGAGATTGTTTCTCAGAATTCTGATATTAAGGTTTGGAATCTTTCTTTAGGGTCCAATGATGAAATTAGAGAAAATTTTATCTCTGCAGAGGGAGCATTATTAGATGAAATTCAATTTGAGAATGATGTAATTTTTATCATAGCTGGAACAAATGCTTCTGTAATAAATGGGAAACGTAAAAGAATAGGTGCTCCTGCTGATTCACTTAATTCTATAATAGTAAATTCTGTTGATTTTAATAATCAATCGGTGTCATATTCACGCGAGGGGATTGTTTTATCATTCTTTGTTAAACCAGATGTGTCATATTATGGAGGAGGAAATGGTGACTTTATAAATGTTTGTGAACCTCTAGGATTAGGTCGTGTAGCTGGAACAAGTTTTGCGGCCCCTTTAATTGCAAGGAAAATGGCCTATCTCATTCATATTATGGGACTTAGCCGAGAAGAAGCAAAGGCTTTGCTAATTGATGCAGCAATACCCTGGAATGATAAGAAAACATTCACTGATTTATCTTTGATAGGAAATGGTATTGTTCCGATAAAAATTGATGATATTTTATCTACACCTGATGATGAAATTAAATTTATTGTGTCAGATATCTCTAAGGCTTATGATACCTATAATTATGATTTTCCAGTACCTATTTCTAGTGAGAGTTATCCATATGTAGCTAAGGCAACAATGTGTTATTTCCCTAACTGCTCAAGAAATCAAGGGGTTGATTATACAAATACTGAGATGCAGCTTACTTTTGGTAGGTTAAAGTCAGACGGTATCGAATCGATAAATAAAGACAACCAGCATGCCGAAGATACCCCAGGCTATGTGAGAGAAAACGCTGCTAGAAATATATTTAGGAAATGGGATAATGTCAAGCATATTGGAGAATCGTTTACTTCTCGAAAGAGAGCTAAAGCAATTTTAAATCCATCTAATCCTCAGTGGGGAATGAGCATTAAAACAATCGAACGTTTGAAACGCGGTGATGGGCAAGGAGTACGTTTTGGTGTAGTAGTTACATTAAAAGAATTAAATGGGGTTAATCGTATTGAAGATTTTATTCAGCAAGCTGAATTACGCGGCTGGCTAGTTAATAGATTGCAAGTAGAAGCTCAAGTAGACCTCTTCAATAGTTTAAATGAAGAAATTGAATTTGAATAGTGGATACTTTATCCTTATTTTAGATCTTAGGAATACAAAAGGGCAAAGATATGAATATTACATATATTGTTGGAAATGGTTTAGATTTGCAATATGGTTTAAAAACAAAATACAAGGATTTCTATGAATATCAAAATAAAATTTATACAAATAAAAAGAAGAATGAGGGATATTCAAATTTAATTTATGAGTCTCTATTCTCTGATAAAGTAAATAATTATGAAAATTGGTCAGACTTTGAATTTTCAATAGGCCAATTAACAATAAATAATGTCATAACCTTTTATAGTGAAGACGAAAGAAATAAGTTTATTAGTGATTTTTCAGATGTTATTGATGATTTAAGAAATTATTTAAAGCAAGAACAGAATAAAATCGATTATAAAAAGTATAAAATTGATTTTGAAATGACTTTAAATAATTTAAGAAATGAACTTCCTGCAGTTAACCAATCTGTTATTGATAAAAAATATAACGATAATTCACAGCAACATGATACTGTAAATATATTGACTCTTAACTATACAAATGTTATTGATAGACTATACGAGTTATCAGAAGTAAAATTTCTTAATAAATTAAGAAATAATAATTTTTTCTTTTATATTAATGCTCCAATTCATGCACATGGGACTCTAGATATTTGTACTGTTTTAGGAGTTAGTGATGAAACACAAATTGCAAAAAACTTTACTGAAGAAGAGAAAGAAGCTCTTATAAAAACTTTGAGTTTAAAAAGTTTTAGAGAAAATATGCACATTAAAAATAGTGATATTATAAAAAACTCAGATATTATAATTCTTTATGGAGTTTCCTTAGGAAAAACAGATAAATATCTGTGGCAACAAATTGCTGAACGTTCAGTAGATAGTACTGTTCCTATTATAATTTATAACTATGTCCCTGATTTTGATGCAGGTAACCCACTGAGAGTACGCAGTATGTACAAGAAGGTAGAAGATAAATTTATAGATAGTATTGATATCGAGTTACAACTAAAGAAGAAAATAAGAGAGAATGTTATTGTTGTTATTGGTAAAACTATTTTTGAACTAATAGAGGAGTAATTTTAAAATATAATATGGAAACATGGCAAGAGTTAAAAGTTACAGTGAAGCGTGAGGGGGAGGAATTGGTTTCCAATCTCTTGATTGAGTTGGGAGCGCAAGGTGTCGCGATTGAAGACAGTATGGACTATGTGGGAAATGTTGACCGCTTCGGCGAGATTTTCCCAGAGGTCGAGCAACAGGAAGAAATCGTAGTGACAGCCTACTATCCTGACACGGTAGATGTGGAAGTGGTTGAGGCAGATTTACAGGCTTGCCTAGCAGAATTGACAGATTTTATGGATTTGGGTGAGATCAAGATGGGGACGACTGCCTTGGCTGAGGAAGACTGGGCAGACAACTGGAAGAAATACTATGAACCAGCTCGTATCACTCATGATTTGACTATCGTGCCGTCTTGGACAGACTATGAGGCGACTGCTGGGGAAAAGATTATCAAGCTGGACCCTGGTATGGCCTTTGGTACTGGAACGCATCCAACTACCAAGATGAGCCTCTTTGCCTTGGAGCAGGTTCTTCGTGGTGGGGAAACGGTGCTAGATGTGGGGACTGGTTCAGGGGTTCTCTCTATTGCCAGCTCGCTGCTTGGTGCCAAGGAAATCTTTGCCTATGACCTAGATGATGTGGCAGTTCGTGTTGCTCAGGAAAATATTGAGCTCAACCCTGGTATGGAAAACATCCATGTAGCAGCAGGAGACTTGCTTAAGGGTGTTGAGATTGAAGCAGACGTCATCGTGGCTAATATCTTGGCGGATATTCTCATTCATCTGACTGATGATGCTTATCGTTTGGTCAAGGATGAAGGCTACCTCATCATGAGTGGCATTATCAAGGACAAGTGGGACATGGTGCGCCAGTCGGCTGAGTCAGCTGGATTTTTCCTTGAAACCCACATGATTCAAGGGGAATGGAATGCCTGCGTCTTCAAGAAGACCAAGGATATTTCGGGTGTGATTGGAGGCTAGCATGCAACAGTATTTTGTCAAAGGCAGTGCTATCTCTCCTGTCACCATCGAGGACAAGGAAACCAGCAAGCATATGTTTCAGGTTATGCGCTTGAAAGAAGATGATGAGGTTACTTTGGTTTTTGATGATGGGATTAAACGTTTGGCGCACGTGCTGGATGTGGAAGCCCGTCAGTTTGAGTTGGTCCAAGAATTGGCTGACAATGTGGAACTGCCCGTTCAAGTGACCATCGCATCTGGCTTTCCCAAGGGAGATAAGCTGGAATTCATCACTCAAAAAGTAACCGAACTGGGTGCCAGCCAAATCTGGGCCTTTCCTGCCGACTGGTCAGTTGCCAAGTGGGATGGCAAGAAATTGGGTAAAAAGGTTGAAAAACTAGAAAAAATCGCTCTTGGAGCAGCAGAACAAAGCAAGCGAAATCGTATCCCAAGTATCCAGCTTTTTGAAAAGAAAGCAGACTTTCTAGCTCAACTGGACCAGTTTGACTCTATCGTAGTGGCTTATGAAGAGTCGGCCAAAGAAGGAGAAGCTGCTGCGCTGTTACAAGCAGTCGCTGGACTCGAGAAGGGAGCCAAATTGCTCTTTATCTTTGGTCCAGAAGGTGGTCTGTCACCTGCAGAAATCGAAAGTTTTGCAGCTAAGGGAGCAGTCTTGGCAGGTCTTGGTCCTCGTATTTTGCGAGCAGAAACAGCACCACTTTACGCCCTATCAGCCCTTAGTGTTTTATTAGAATTAGAGAAATAAGAGGAAGAAAATGGAACAAAAACACCGTTCAGAATTTCCAGAGAAGGAACTTTGGGATTTAACAGCCCTATACCAAGACCGTGAGGATTTCTTACGTGCAATCGAGAAGGCTCGAGAAGACATCAATCAATTTAGCCGTGATTACAAGGGCAATCTTCATACTTTTGAGGATTTTGAAAAAGCCTTTGCGGAATTGGAACAAATCTACATTCAGATGAGCCATATTGGCAACTATGGCTTTATGCCGCAGACGACAGACTATAGCAATGACGAATTTGCCAATATTGCTCAAGCTGGGATGGAATTCGAAACAGATGCCAGTGTAGCCTTGACCTTCTTTGACGATGCCTTGGTGGAAGCTGATGAGGAAGTCTTAGACCGTTTGGGGGAATTGCCTCACTTGACGGCAGCTATTCGTCAGGCAAAAATCAAAAAAGCCCACTATCTAGGGGCTGATGTGGAGAAGGCCTTGACCAATCTCGGTGAAGTTTTCTACAGTCCGCAGGACATTTACACTAAGATGCGAGCTGGGGATTTTGAAATGGCTGACTTTGAAGCCCATGGTAAGACCTACAAAAACAGCTTTGTTACTTATGAGAATTTCTACCAAAACCACGAGGATGCTGAGGTTCGTGAGAAATCCTTCCGTTCCTTCTCAGAAGGACTTCGTAAGCACCAAAATACGGCTGCTGCAGCCTATCTAGCTCAAGTCAAGTCTGAAAAAATCTTGGCAGATATGAAGGGCTACGACTCTGTCTTTGACTATCTTCTAGCTGAACAAGAAGTAGATCGTGCCATGTTTGATCGTCAGATTGACCTTATCATGAAGGATTTTGCGCCCGTTGCTCAGAGATACCTCAAGCATGTTGCCAAGGTGAATGGTCTTGAAAAGATGACCTTTGCAGACTGGAAATTGGACTTGGACAGCGCCCTGAATCCTCAAGTGACTATTGACGATGCCTATGATTTGGTCATGAAGTCGGTGGAACCTTTGGGGCAGGAATATTGTCAGGAAGTTGCTCGCTATCAAGAAGAGCGCTGGGTGGACTTTGCTGCCAATAGTGGCAAGGATTCTGGTGGCTATGCAGCGGACCCATATCGCGTGCACCCTTATGTCCTCATGAGCTGGACAGGTCGTTTGAGCGATGTTTATACCTTGATTCATGAAATCGGGCATTCTGGTCAATTCATCTTTTCAGATAATCATCAAAGTTACTTCAATGCTCACATGTCGACTTACTATGTTGAAGCACCGTCAACTTTCAATGAATTGCTTCTCAGTGATTACTTGGAGCACCAATCTGACGACCCTCGTCAAAAACGCTTCGCTCTGGCTCACCGCTTGACAGACACCTACTTCCATAATTTCATCACCCACCTCTTGGAAGCAGCCTTCCAGCGTAAGGTGTATACATTGATTGAAGAAGGGGAGACCTTTGGAGCAAGCAAGCTCAACAGCATTATGAAGGAAGTTTTGACGGATTTCTGGGGAGATGCTATTGAAATCGACGACGATGCAGCTCTGACTTGGATGCGCCAAGCTCACTACTACATGGGCTTGTATAGTTACACTTACTCGGCAGGACTTGTCATCTCGACTGCTGGTTACCTTCATCTGAAACATTCAGAAACTGGAGCTGAAGATTGGCTCAATCTCCTCAAATCAGGTGGTGGCAAGACACCGCTTGAGTCATCTATGATTATCGGTGCTGATATTTCAACAGATAAACCACTCCGTGATACCATCCAATTCTTGTCAGACACAGTTGATCAGATTATCGCCTACAGTGCCCAGTTGGGAGAGTAAATTAAAAGAGTCT
>NZ_VMMY01000021.1:0-7462 GCF_013277455.1 Streptococcus sp. 5346 | reverse complement strand
GAATTCCTAAAATCAAAATTTTTTGTCCCGGCCTCTTAAATTATCCCCAAAAGCTATCTTCTTCAGCTTGATCTGAAGAGAAGAGCCAAACTTCTTTGATTTTTCCGTCTTCAATGCGGAAGAGGTCAATCCCGTTCATATTGAGTTCAGTACCATCAGCACGTGTTCCAAGAAAAGTAACATTGGCTGCGATTAAATCCTTATTGTCAGAAACCCAATTTGTTATCACCTTAAAGGTTTCATTAGTTTTC
Organism: Streptococcus sp. 5346; assembly: GCF_013277455.1. GTDB lineage: Bacteria > Bacillota > Bacilli > Lactobacillales > Streptococcaceae > Streptococcus. The sequence continues at coordinate 7,211 of NZ_VMMY01000021.1, read as the reverse complement.
TCAGCAAATGTAGCCAGGTGAGTTCCTAGCTTGTCCTTACCAACAACTGAACCAGATATACTATGAGTACCAGGTTGATGCCAGACAATATCGTCTGCCATCGTTTCAAAGACACCAGGAAAGTCACCAGCAATTAAAGCTTGGTTATAAGTATTGAAAATTTCTAAGTTTGTTGACATATCTATTCTCCATTTCTTTTTTATGATATAATTGTAACAGTTACAAACAAAAAAACAAGTAGACACTTTTTTGATAGCTAGTATCAAAAGTAGTACTTTTATTGATACTAAAAGATAATTTTTTTTAAAAAATAGAAAGAAGATATTTTATGACAAATAAAGTGAGTGAGTATGGTATTTGTCCATTTGCGACAACGCAGAGGGTTTTAACGGGGAAATGGGCACTGGTAATCATTTATCAGTTGAGTACGGGTACCAAACGATTTAAAGAATTGCAGAGATTATTGCCTGGGATTACTCAAACTATTTTGACCCGTCATCTCCGTCAATTAGAAAAGGATAAGATTGTTCAACGAAAGGTCTATGCTGAAGTTCCACCACGAGTTGAGTACAGCTTAACCGAAATGGGGCAGGAATTCAGAGTTGTTTTAGATGCTGTCGAGAAATGGGGTCTAGATTATATCAAGTTGCTAGAAATGTAGAGGTATTGCCCATGTATCAAGAATTACTTAGGAAAATAGCAGAAGAAAAACCAAGTTATCATGAGGAAGAAATCCAATGGTTGCTTGATCATTTGGGAGATTCTTCTCCAGAAATTCGCGATGACCTTGTTTTTACAAGCTTTGCTAGAGGGATTCAGGAAGAGCTATTTACACAGGAACAATTTCATTTCATTGCTGAAGGGATTTCATCTGATGGAGGGTTAGATAAAGAGATTGATAAGGTAGGCCTGTCAACCCTTGAACGTTCTTTTAGGGCGCTTATTTATGCAAATCTCTTGTCTGCAGATGCCAACCAGCAATCGATTTTCTATCAGAGATTAAAATCAGAAATTCGTAATGTCCTTTTAAATCAAGGTTTGTATTATCTTTCAAAAGAAAAGGATACAAGGGGTTTTTCAAGTCAGTATGGTTGGGTTCATGGTTTTGCACATGGAGCCGATTTACTGACAGAGGTGGTTTGTCATCCAGACTTTCCTAAAAACAGAGTTCATGAAGTATTTGAGATACTTGGCCAACTATTTAAAAGAATTTCGCTTCGCTTTACAGATGATGAGGATTGGCGTTTAGCAAGAGTGATCTATGAACCTATTTTACAAGGTAAGTTGGAGCAAGAGAAAGTAGCTTCTTGGATAAAAACTGTTGACTTTCCGATAGAAGAAAGGGAAGATTTTTATAAATTTTCCAACTTCAGATCCTGTCTGTTGGAAGTCTATGTCCAACTTGACCAGAGAAATAGTTTACAAGATGACTTGAAAGAAGCTATCCAGTCTTTTCAATACTAGAGATTAGCTAATAGTTCTATGATTTTCAAGAAAATTTCCAGTCAATTTTCTTGAAACCCTTTCCCTCTTTTGATAGACTAGTATCTAGTTTTTGAAAAAAGGAGAAAGAAAATGAAAAAATTTGTCGCTGAGTTAATCGGTACTTTCATGCTTGTGTTCATCGGAACAGGAGCTGTTGTTTTTGGAAATGGTCTTGATGGCCTAGGTCACCTTGGAATCGCCTTTGCCTTTGGTTTAGCCATCGTGGTTGCAGCCTACTCAATCGGAACTGTTTCAGGTGCTCATTTGAACCCAGCTGTTTCTATTGCTATGTTTGTGAACAAACGTTTGTCATCAAAAGACCTTGTAAACTACATTCTTGGACAAGTAGTTGGAGCTTTTTTAGCATCTGCTTCTGTCTTCTTCCTCTTGGCGAACTCAGGGATGTCAACTGCTAGTCTTGGTGAAAATGCCTTGGCAAACGGTGTCACTGTCTTTGGCGGTTTCTTGTTTGAAGTCATCGCAACTTTCTTATTTGTTTTGGTTATCATGACCGTGACTTCAGAAAGCAAGGGAAATGGTGCGATTGCTGGTTTGGTAATCGGTTTGTCATTGATGGCTATGATTCTTGTTGGATTGAACATCACTGGACTTTCAGTAAACCCAGTTCGTAGCTTGGCACCAGCTGTCTTGGTAGGTGGAGCAGCCCTTCAACAAGTATGGATTTTCATCCTTGCGCCAATCGTTGGTGGAGTTCTTGCAGCCCTTGTTGCTAAAAACTTCCTTGGAACAGAAGAATAATTGAAACTCAAAAAGCCTTGCTCCTCAGTTTGAGGAACAGGGCTTTTTCGTATGAGTTTAACGGTTGTCAATTTTCTCTGGATAAAGGTCGTGTTGGAAGAGGCGTTGTTCTGCCAAGCCTTCATACTTAGTTCCTGGCTTACCGTAGTTGTAGTAGGGGTCGATTGAAATGCCACCGCGCGGAGTGAATTTTCCCCAAACCTCCAAATAGCGAGGGTCTAGCAAGTTGACCAAGTCTTTCCCGATGGTGTTGATACAGTTTTCGTGGAAATCTCCGTGGTTTCGGTAGCTAAAGAGGTAGAGTTTGAGGGATTTTGACTCAACACAGAGCTTGTCAGGAATGTAGGAAATATAGATAGTTGCAAAGTCTGGCTGAGCAGTGATTGGGCACAGTGAGGTAAATTCAGGACAGTTAAATTTGATGAAATAGTCATTTTCCACATGACGATTGTCAAAGGATTCGAGAACTTCTGGTTGATATTCGAAAATGTAGTTGGTTTCTTTGTTGCCTAGTAGGCTTAGGTTTTTCATTTCTTCTTGTTGTGACATGATTTTTTCTTTCTAATCTTAAACACCACGTTGATTATCGTAGAGGAGGGTATGGAGTTGAGGAAGGACGCGGACATTGCCCCAGTTATCGTCGGCAGCGATGCGTTCCCAGAGTTCTTTGAGACGGTCCAGTTGGTCTTGGACAATATTACCCGTAGCCTTGGGCTCAGGATTTCCTGCTGATAAAAAGAGAACATCTGGTTGGTAGCGTTCTTGTATTCCTCTGGCAAAGGCCAAATCTGCATCGTCAAAGACAGGAATTTTAAAGGTGACCTTATCTGGATCAAGTTGGGAAACGATAAAGTCCAAGGTCTCAAAGTTGACTTCCATCTTGGATGAAGGAGGTTTTGGACTGAGAGTGACCTGGTCGATGTCTTTTAACCAATTTTGCCAGCGGGAGCCTTGGGTCTCAACAGCCAGAGTGACACCACGTTCCTTGAGCTTAGTGACCAATTCGGCCATGTTGGCTGCTAGGATAGCAGGATTTCCCCCAGATAGGGTTACATAGTCGTAGCTCCCCAATTTATCCAAGGCAGCAATGACCTCGTCAGCAGTCATACGAGTTGGCTTTTCAGAACCATCCCAAGTAAAGGCAGAATCGCACCAGTCGCAGTGGTAGTCGCAACCAGCAGTGCGGACAAACATGGTTTTCTGCCCGATAGCACGGCCTTCGCCTTGAAAGGTTGGGCCAAAAATTTCCAAAACTGGTAGTTTGAGGACACGTTCCCTAGTCATCTAACCACTCCCGTCTAAACTCCGCAAAGGCAGTCGGAGTCTCATAGAGGCGAACGTATTCCAAACGGAGACCTCGTTCGTCTGGCAACTCTTGACTCATGGTTTGGAAAATCCAGTAAACCATATTTTCAGCAGTCGTGTTCATATAGGGAAGGGTTTCATTGAGATAGCGATGATCCAAGTGGGGCTCTAAGTAGTTCTTGTAGATCGCTTTGATATCTCCAAAATCGTAGGCCATGCCACGTTCATCTAAAAATCCACTGACAGCAATCTGCAGATGATAGGTGTGGCCGTGTAGGGATTTGCATTTTCCCTCATAGTGAAAGAGGTGGTGGGCAGCATCAAAGGTAAATTCTTTTGATACCAAGGTTCTGTGAGGATTGTAGACAAGAGACTCCCCAGTTTCCTGTTTGATTTCTTTGGGTGCAAAAAACATTAGGCCTCTCCTTTCTGTGAGAGATAAACATCTAAACCATGATGACGTAGGTGGCAGGCTGGGCAATCTCCACAGCCACTTCCGATAATTCCGTTGTAGCAGGTTAAGGTCTTTTCACGAACATAGTCAAAGGCACCGAGTTGGTCAGCTAACTCCCAAGTTTCAGCCTTGTCTAGCCACATGAGAGGTGTTTGGATAACAAAGTCGTAATCCATAGCAAGGTTGAGGGTAACATTGAGAGATTTGACAAAGACATCCCGGCAGTCAGGGTAGCCTGAGAAGTCTGTCTCGCAGACACCTGTCACGATATCTTTAATGCCTCGTTGCTTAGCAAGGACTGCCGCAAAGGATAGAAAGAGGTGGTTTCGACCATCAACAAAGGTATTGGGAACCTCTCCCTCTTTTTGCTCAATCTCCAGATCAGAAGTCAAGGCATTTTCAGTGATTTGCCCCAGCAGAGACATATCTAGGATGTGATGGCGAATCCCCTGTTCCTTAGCGATTTCTTGGGCAACTTGAATTTCAAGATGGTGGCGTTGGCCATAGGCAAAGGTGACAGCTTCGACTGTTTCATAGTGTTCTTTAGCCCAAAAGAGGCAGGTTGTAGAATCTTGACCGCCACTAAAGACGACCAAGGCAGATTGACGTTTCATAGTACTCCTTCCAAAATGGGAAATGTTCAGAGCACGCAAAAAGCTCCCTTGAGGGAGCTAAAAAATACCAAGTCAAGGTTTTTTTTAGCGATGGCGTGTCCCAAACATCGTAATATTCTATCTACAGTCTAGCATATTTTTTGAAAAATGGCAAAGGGCAAGAAAAAAGAGACCAAAGCAAGTACTTGGTCTCTCGTTTGATTAGCTCAATTCAGCAACGATGGCCTTGATTTGTTCTGCTGTGTGAACACCAGCAACTTGTTTCACTACTTGGCCGTCTTTTTTGAAGAGAAGAGTTGGGATAGACATGATTCCAAAAGCACGAGCTGTGTTTGGATTTTCATCAACGTCCATTTTAACGATTTTCAAAACATCTTCTGAAAGTTCTTCAGACAATTTGTCCAAGATTGGACCTTGCATACGACATGGACCACACCAAGTTGCCCAGAAGTCTACCAAGACCAAACCGTCTTTTGTTTCTTGTTCGAATGTTGCATCTGTAATTGCTTTTGCCATTGTATTTCTCCTTTTTTAGTTATATTGGCTTAAATCTTGTTTCATGAGATAGAAGAAGACATCTCCATAAGTCCCATGGTAGTCCAAATCATGACCGTTGTAAGTTAATTTTTGGACGGGGTAGTAGTCTGCGACGCCGATAAGGCAAGCTTGTTGTGAACGATCAAAGTCTTCATAAGATTCGAAAGTTACAGTTCTTTCATTCTTGCTGGCATCTAGATAGGTAATTTCAATCATGTTTAAAACTCCTTTGTTTAATGATGATTTTATTTTACTCCTTGTAAAAGAGAATGTCAAGAAAAATGATTGCGCACGCAACTTTTTTCTAAAATCATCTTAAATCAAGAAATCCAAACCAGTTTCCAAGCTTTCTTCGACAGCCTTTTGTAGAGAGGCCAGTGTCTTTTGCCCATCACCTGTCAGGCAGATAAAACTAGAGCGTCGATCTTGATCACAACACCTGCGACTAAGTAGACCGCAATTTTTAGCTTCCAAGCGAGCCACCATCCGAGAAACAGCGCTCGGACTCAGATGAAGTTTATCTGGCAGGTCAATCTGGCGTAGAGATTTTTCTTGGGCCAAGTCCAGATAGTAGAGCAGGTAGAACTCTTTCAAGGTCAGACTTTGCTCGCTCTGCTGGGCAATAGTCTCTTCTAAGAGACTTTCAATTTCTTTCTGACGCCGATTGAAGTCAAACCATTTTTCCAAATAGGTCATAGTATCTCCTTTCTTTTTAGAGTTGTAAATAGAAGAAAGTCCATTCACGGACAGTCTCTGCGTCACAAGATGATTGCGCATGCAATAATTATACTACTTTTCAAAAGAGCTGGCAAGAAGGACGCTGGAATATTTTATCCTAAATCATGCCTGTTTTCACAAGTCAAGAATTGTTTGTATCCCCTTTCTTCTCAAACTTTCATCAATCTTGTGCATTTCCTTGAAATTTTCTGAAAAAAGAGTAAACTGGTATGCAAGAAGTCTATTTCGTGGAGTTTAGGATGAAATTATATGTTCAATTAATGATTCTCTTTGTGATTTCTCTAATCGGAGAGGGAATCTCTAGTTTCTTTCATTTGCCTATCCCAGGCAGTATTATCGGTTTGATTATTCTCTTTCTAGCCCTACAATTCAAGTGGCTGAGAACTAGGCATGTCAACATGGTGGGGAATTTCTTGCTGGCCAATATGACCATTCTCTTTTTACCACCAGCAGTGGGAATCATGGAGAAGTTTGATGTGATTGCTCCCTATCTTTTGCCCATTGTTTTGATTGTCTTTTTTGCAGCTGTCATCAATATTATCCTCATTGCTTTGGTGGTTCAGTTTATCAAACGACGGTTTGAGGGAGATTATGAGAAAGGAGATGCCAAATGAGTGAATTTGTTTCCAATCCCCTGTTTGGGCTTGCCCTGTCTATCCTAGCTTATCTAGTGGGAATGCTGATTTACAGACGTTTTCCTCATCCATTGACAACGCCCTTGCTTTTGTCAGCTGTTTTCATTATCATCTTTCTAAAGGCGACGGGTATTTCTTACCAAGATTACTATCAAGGTGGGGTTTATCTGAACAACTTGATTGTCCCATCAACCGTGGCTCTAGGGATTCCGCTTTATAAGAGTTTTCACTTGATGAAGCACCATGCTCGGAGTATTCTCTTTGGTAGTTTGCTAGCGGTAGTGGTCAATACCTCTTTCACAGCCCTTGTAGCTAAGATTTTTGGCATGGACTTTTTCCTAGCCATTTCTCTCTTTCCCAAGTCAGTGACAACCGCCATGGCAGTGGGAATCACAGAAAAATTGCAAGGTTTGACGACTGTGACCTTGGTCGTTGTAGTGGCGACTGGGATTTTAACCAGTGTCATCGGCCCAACCCTTTTGAAGTGGTTGAAAATTGACGACCCAGTAGCTGTTGGTCTTTCCCTTGGAGGAACAGGTCATGCTGTCGGAACAGGAACAGCCTTTCGATACGGCTCTGTAGCAGGAGCTATGGGTGGTTTGGCTATCGGTGTCACCGGTATTCTCTATGTCTTTGTCAGCCCTATTGTAGCTAGTTTGATATTGAGTTAATACTCTTCGAAAA
>NZ_VMMY01000020.1:50926-51229 GCF_013277455.1 Streptococcus sp. 5346 | reverse complement strand
TCGATCCCGTTAACTCCCATTTTAGCGGGTGTAGTTTAGTGGTAAAACTACAGCCTTCCAAGCTGTTGTCGCGAGTTCGATTCTCGTCACCCGCTTTGAACTTTGTTCTTTGTACCAAGTTTTTGACTTGGGCGCGTAGCTCAGGTGGTTAGAGCGCACGCCTGATAAGCGTGAGGTCGGTGGTTCGAGTCCACTCGTGCCCATAGTGTTTAGTCCATTACTAGGGGATTGGAATATTATCTGTTCACTAAGAGGACACGGGCTTGTTCCCGTATAAACTATTTTGGAGGATTACCCAAGTCC
>NZ_VMMY01000020.1:0-50725 GCF_013277455.1 Streptococcus sp. 5346 | reverse complement strand
CGTCTCGCGCCATTTTTATATTTTGGAAGGGTAGCGAAGAGGCTAAACGCGGCGGACTGTAAATCCGCTCCTTCGGGTTCGGGGGTTCGAATCCCTCCCCTTCCATTTTACGGGCATAGTTTAAAGGTAGAACTAAGGTCTCCAAAACCTTCAGTGTGGGTTCAATTCCTACTGCCCGTGTTAATAGAATTATGGCGGGTGTGGTGAAGTGGTTAACACACCAGATTGTGGCTCTGGCATGCGTGGGTTCGATCCCCATCACTCGCCTATTTTATATTATTGGGGTATAGCCAAGCGGTAAGGCAAGGGACTTTGACTCCCTCATGCGTTGGTTCGAATCCAGCTACCCCAGTTACTATTTGCCGGCGTGGCGGAATTGGCAGACGCGCTGGACTCAAAATCCAGTGTCCGCAAGGACGTGCCGGTTCGACCCCGGCCGCCGGTATAGTTGAAAAGACAAGGTTTCTAAGCCTTGTCTTTTTGTTATGTCATAATAAATTTCTTGAAATTGTTACTAATAATTACTAATTTCATATAAAAGCACATGATTAAAAGTTATAGAAAGTGATATTTTTGGGTAATTGTATCATAGCAAAGAACAGGTATTGTTTTGCTATTCGTTACCTCTCCATCAATAAAGTAATGACTTTTACTATCATAGTAAATCTTACCCAGGTATCTTCTATCTTTAGCTACTTCCGAAGAAGCAATATGGCCCGAAATAATAGCTTTATGAAATCTACCAGTGGTAATAGGAAATTTGTTTGTAAATATCTCTGAACTCGTTAGTTCTTTCCAAAACTTTCCTGCTTCTTCATCAATGCCAGCATGAACAAAAATTTGGGTATCAGTTTCATAATAGCGTTTATCCCTATATCGTTTTTTAAACCAGTTTATAAATGGATTAAATTTGATATTATTTTTAATTTCATTTCTAACACCTGTTTCAAAGTTGTTAGCATTCGATTTAAAAATATAGTTCAATTCCTCTGGAGAGAAGAAGCTTTTTATTGTTTCTGGAAATGCAGAAGAAGTAGGCTTTTCTAAAATCAACCAATCATAAAACCATTCTTCATGATTTCCTAATAGAGTGATAATTTGATTAGGATAAAGTTCCTCAAGTTCAATTATTTTGGAAATAACTTGAAAAGATTGAGAACCATTGTCAATGTAGTCTCCAAGTAAGATAAGTCGACTTTGTTTATCAGATAAATCTATTTTATTGATAGATTTAATAAACTCATTGTAGTGCCCATGTATATCAGATATTGCGTATATTTTAGCCATAGCGCCTCATCATTTCTTCATGTGAGAAAGTCTTTTTGCCACATTCAACCCATTTTTTATAAGCTTCATCAGCAACCTTAATATCATATATATCTTCAATTTTCTCTATAACAGCTTGTCTAATAAAGTCAGTCTTTGTTGTATTATTTTCTTCAACAATAGCATTTAATAAAGAATTTAACTCTTGACTAAGTTGAATAGAAATTTGTGTAGTAACAACATTATTCATATAACAGCCACCTAATAGTTATTTTAGATACATTATACTCCTAGTCTAAAAGTTTCTCAATAAAAAATTTCACTTTTTATAGTTATTTATTTTAATAAAATTGTAGTATCTGCAAGGATGTGCCAGTTCGAGACCGACCGCCAGTATAGTAATAAAGACAAAGTTTATAAGCCTTGTCTTTTGTTTTCTCTTTATAAAATTTTATAGTTTAGTTACTAACTTTTTTTCTTTGCTCTTAAAAATCTAATAGCAGAACTGTATTTCTTATTTCTCTCTAAGTCTTTTTCAGTAATTAATGGTAGTCTTGTTAAATCTGAATTATGCCGTAAATCCGCTAACTTTACAACTCTAGCGAGTTCATTTTTCTTTACTAGATTGAGATAAGATTGATAATCTTGTCCTTTTTTCTTTGTGAGTATATCGACGGCTTCTATAATATTTTTTGAAAAACCTTCCTTTTTTAGGTCTAGTAGGGTTAGTGAAGTATCTTCAATTACATCATGTAGATAGGCGACAGCTTTCTCTTCATCAGTTGCGACAAAACTAGCTACTGTTTCAGGGTGTTTAATGTAGTCAATTCCTGCTCTATCAATTTGTCCAAAGTGTGCTTTTTTAGCTACTTCATGTGCTTTTATTGCTTGTGATGTATCCATGATTTAATTATAAACTTTCCATTTATAAAACTCAATTACTTTATAGTAATTCATCTAGTTTATCAGCTAAATCCTTTTGCTTACTTGGGTACAAGTGAGAGTAGGTATCAATCGTGGTTGTTATAGAAGCATGTCCTAGTCGCTCTTTTACAACTAGATAATCTTCCCCTTGGTTAATCAGCAGGGAAGCGTGTGAGTGCCTAAAATCGTGTATGCGTATCTTTTTTAGTGTGCTATCACGTTCAAGTATTTTCTTATATTGTTTTTCAACTGCATTTTTTGTAATTGTGATAGGACTATTTTGAAACACTTGTAATGTTAGGCTATTGTTGGTAAATTGCTCTAATAGATGTTTTTGTTGCTTTTCCCAATCTTGTAATTCTTGGCTTAATTTTTTATTGATGACAATTCTTCTTGTTCCTGCTTTAGTTTTTGTTGTGCTGATATGAGTTACTCCTTTATTAACATAGACAGATTTCGTGATATGAATTGTATTACTTGAAAAGTCGATGTCTTGCCATGTTAGGGCAAGAGCTTCCCCAAGTCTTAATCCTGTAAAGAATAGAACAGTAAAGAGTAGTTTGATATTGTATTCTTCGGGTTCAAATAGTGTCAAAAACTTCTGAAATTCTTTGACTGTCCAAAATTGCATTTTTGTTTTTTCAATTGGCAACTTTTTTATCAATTTTGCTGGATTGGAGGAGTAATAGCCTTTTCGCAAACCAACATCAAAAATTTTTTTGAGTAAAATCATGATTTTGTTGATAGTATTTGTGCTTAACGGTTTATCAGAATTTTTAGCTACTTTTTGCCTAAGATGTTCTCTAAATTGGTAGATGTCTTCATAGGTTAGTTTTCCGACATTATCTACCATAGAAAAATAATCTTTGATGTGTTTGTTGTAATTATTATCTTGTGTATTGATATAGCTTGCTTTTCGATGATTTATACTATCTTCTTCCTTTAGTAGTTCATATAGTATGGGGATAGTTATTTTAGCCCCATAGAAGCGTTCTTTTAACTCTACACTTCGTAAGTAGTGTTCTGCCTCAATAGCTTCTTTTTTCGTCTTATAGCCCTTTCTGACAATTCTACGTTGCTTTAGTGTTATTGGGTCAAAACCGTTGCTAATATCAACTATCCAATTACCGTCTTTACCTTTTCTAATTGCCATATTTTACTCCTTGAGGGTACTGTTTTGAACATCAAAACCGAGTAATTCGCTTACAATAGTAGCAGGTATAGTACCAATTCGTTTATTCTGATAGACTGTAAAGCCTCGTGTTATCAGTAGCTCTTTCCCTTGGCGGATAATACGTTTCGATGTGCCCTCAGAAAAACCAAGGGCAACTAGGTCATTCTTAGTAACAGTTGCTATCATGTAACTTACTCCTTTATTCATCTAGTTTTATTTTCTTATACTTTACATGATTATCGAAATACTGACCGTCTTTATAGACTTTACTAATGTATTCCGTTTCATATAGTACGACTGAACTATCATAATTAAAATCTTCATAAGTATAAAATCTATCTTCATCAGGCTTTTTTAAGTTGCGTGATGAAAAATAGGCTTGCTTTCCGAAGTTTTCCAACAATTCTTGTCCAATCCCTTTTTCAAAATACTTTGTGACATATCGACCGCGATTTTCTTTGCTGTCTACATCAACTTTATTTATTCGTACTGCTCCATGTCCCCAAAGTTCCAAGAGTTGACGGTGTGGTACATAAGGAACGCTGAAAAGCAGAATATGAGCATGCCATGCTCCACGTTTTTGCTTTTCTAATACTGTTAAATATTTTAATTTACTTTTCTTGGTATTAAAGATGTGGTAGTTAAAGCGTTTTATAAAAGTTTTTAGTAAGTCTTTGAAGTGGTTTCTGTCGCTAATATTTTCTTTAGTGGTCAGGGTTAGAAATGAAGTATTGTCATTATAATTACAATCAACTAAGCGTAATAAGTTCCACTTTGCTTCTAAGCGAGTTTTTTTCATACGCTCCAGACGTTGTTCTTGTTCTTCAGGTGTAAGTTCATCAAATGTTCTACGTTGTGATTTTTCCTTGTTTTCAGTATTAGTATCTAGAATGGATTTTCCTTTTGAAAATATTGGCTTTTCATATTCCCAAATCTCGATATAGGAAGCGGTGCGAATAATTTTTTTATTATAATTAGTCATAAAAAAATGCACCCTTATTATAGTTTTCGCCAAAAGATTGTCTATATAATAAATAAACTAGGAGGAGCAAAGCTCCTCCCTACTTCTATCATGTGATCCTAAGCACCGCTCCGCTAAACACACTTCCAGCTTGCCGACTGCTTGTCGGCAGTTTTGCTTAGGTACATGATGAGAAGTAGCTATTAAATTTATAGTCGTGGTAATTGTTTTAATATTTTGTCTGTTGCCCAGTCTGTTGAAATGACCTCAAAATGTCCTTGGTCATAAACGAGTAAATCTCCATTACCAATAAATTGATATTTATTATCTTTGTCAATATATAATGAAAAAGTATCTATACCAATAACATTTTTAGAAATATCAATAGATTCTTTAGGGGTATGCCCAACAATTTGTTTAGGAAAGTCTTGGTTGGGAAGCAGTTCTAATTCTCTAAAATGTGCCCATAAAGGAGACCCCCCAAGAGCTTTCCCACCACGCATTGGTCCTATTGTATAAGCTAGAATATCTAATTCTTCTTCATGCTCTTTGGTATAGAGGTTAAAATGCCATTCTTTTGGGTCAAATATCAGATTGAAACCAGCGTGACTGACTAAATAATCATCTAGTTGATAAGCTACTTGTAATTTCAAATCCTGCAACAATTCTTTAACTGCGAAAAAGACCTCTAGGTTTTGAATTGAGAAAGGAGCTTGTTCTCCCAGTAAATAATAAGCATCATGATTACCTATAAGATTAATTACATCTATTCCGTTTTGCTCTTTATCTATTTTCCAAGAGTATAAAAAAGTGAGGTCTTTGGCATAAAGTTGGATATTGTTAGTTTGACCATGTAAATCAACGTAATCACCAAGAAAAATGATTCTCTTAATATTATGTGTTTGGATAATTTTGTCAACAATGGGTAAAATCAGTTGAGATTTTAAGTGTAAATCACCAATTAATAACGTCTTCATATATATTCCCCTATTTATTTTTGATATTAGTCTAAGAATCGAATTAAGTTATAGCACATTGTTTCGGTGATAGATAAATAGAATTAATTATTTTTAAGATGTTATTTAATAATTTCCATGAATATCAGACATAGAGTAATATATAGCTATAATATCCTCTAATTGTCTATCGAGCATTTAAGGCATAGATATAAGCTACATAGCAAGCAAAGTCGCCAATACGTTTTCTGTCATCGTTAAATTGTTCAAACCAAGCAACATCATTGCCCTGTTCACTTGCTAAACCTTTTAAAATCTTTAGTTGATAAATAACTTTATTGTGAGTAACAGTTCTAGATTCATCATTGGCAAGTTTCTCTTCTCTTGAGAGTGTGAGCCATTTACCACGTGCAGAGGCATACTCTACGCATAGAAGTACAAATGTTGTCCATTCTTCTTGAAATTCTTTATCAAGTTGATTGGAGGAATTAAGGAGACTAGAATAGATTTGTTCTGCTTCAGAAAATGAAACAATCCCCTTTTCATTCTTAAAATCATCGTAGTTAAAAGTTTGCATTGTAAAACTCCTTTATATATTATCTAATCTTAGCTATTTTGTTACAGGTAAAACATCAGAACAAGCGAACCACAAATTTCCATTGAATTGCCCTACGTTTAAATCTTTAAGACTAACAGGACAAGTTTTGTTGTTCGCCATCTCTTGAACAGAAGCAGTAGGCGATAATGTATTTATTTTGACTTGTATCATCTCCATAAAGAAATCAGAATTCTCATCTTGAATTGACACATTAAGTCGTAAAGCTACGGGCTTATTAGTCTCTCTATCTAATACTTCTGTATACCCTTTAACGGCAAAAAAGCGATTGCCTAGTAATTCGGGTTTCAAAAAATCATTTAATTTCATGTTAAATTCCTTTCTTTCTTACCTCCTGCAATGCAGTCGGTTGGCTCTTTTTCTCTATTGAAAAGAATTCCTATTCCAACAGAGAAAAATACCGTTATTAGTAGTTTGGCAGTATATTTCTAACTACCTGTAAAAATTCTTGTTTAGTTTTTAAATCAACAAATGGCACAATTGTTAGCACAGGCTCAACCGAATTTATTCCATCAGCGAAAAATAGAGCTTCCCCTTTCCTGTCTGATACAGTAGGTACATTCTCAAGTTCACACATAGAAAATGCCATTTTTAACCGGTCTATACCAATATTCGAGAGATACAAAACACTTGATATTTGGAGGCGCAACTCCACAGGAATATTGTCTGCATTAGGGTCTTGGGTACTAAGGCAGAGGTGAAAACCTGCCTGGCGTCCTTTGCGAGCAATCAAACCCAAATTTTGCAAAATTTCGTCCCATAACTCTTTACCTTGTTTGCTAGAGCCACAACTATCACGAATAGAAGCGAGCTCATCAATAAACAGGAAATTCGGTGTCATCCCCAAATCATATGCATCAGCATTTAGAGAACTGTTCTGCTTGATAACCTCAAAACGTTCATTCATCATCTCCACAAACTGTCTTGATAGCTTTGCAAGTGAAGTAGGAGAAGAACCTACGGAAACACTTTTGCCCAATTCTTCTTCAAGAAGCTTGCCAAGGGCATATAAGTCTGCCCCTTTTCCGTCTACAATGCCTAAGTAAGTACCGTCAACAGTTCCGCACCCTTTAGCAAGAGCATTAAATAAATACCATTGGAGAGCTATTGTTTTGCCTGTTCCTGTTCGTCCATAAATACCTATGTTAGTGTTTGATTTTAGACTAAATTGCTGAGTATTCGATAGCTTGATTATTGGACTAGGAATATCTTCAAAAAATTCTCTTGTCAATGTGTTACTATTAAAAACATATTGTTCTATTTCTTCTATTTCCCCTAACACATATACTATTTTATCAATCTCTTCTTTTTTATAAATTAAGGACACCCCTAAAGTGGGGCATAGATATTCCTCTAAATTTTTCAAAGTTTTCAGATAACGATTCCCAAATAGTGAGGCACAGACAATAACCTTATTATCCTCAACGTCAAAATATAGAACTGCTGTATCTACTACTTCATTATCAAGAATATCATACAAATTTAAACTAATTAACATTTGAAACAAAGCTTCTCTGATATTGAGCTTGTTTCTCAATTTTTCTATAACATCAGAATGAAAGAACCTCTCTACTAAAAAAAGAAGACTTATAAAAAACATGGAAAAGACTAGACGTGCAATAAATGGGATTGTAGCAATCCATGAACACATGAGAAGTAAAAGGGTAAAAATTTGAATAACTAGTCTAATAACTGTAATATTTTGGGGGCGAATAAAGTAAGGGTATTTACTCTTCACACGAATTGTTTGATTCAACATTCTCATGTTTTCTCTCCTCTCCTGGTAAAGTTATCAATTCTATACAGATAAGTACAAAAATAATGAGTATAACACCTAACAGCACCATTGTAGCCTCGTAAAATGGGGAGAATACATTTAAAAGGTAAAAAGTGGTATACAATAACAAAATGAGGCCAACAAATGATGTGTAAAAAAGATATTTATAGAGATTTTTCATGATGCATTCCTTTCTAAGATATAAAGGGGAGATATACTCCCCAGATATCCATTAACTGTAAGTAGTAAAACGATGAGGCAATTTACCATTGCAATTATTGAAATCATCATACATGCTTATTTTACCATAATAACTTGCCTTACTATAAAAATAAAAAGCAACTAATTTTTGTGCGTACTCTTCTTGTATACGGGTATTTATATTTAACGAATTGAAAAGTTCTGCTAAAGCTTGACTATATAGGTCAGATTTTGTATTATGTGACAAATGGAGTCTAGCTTGATTGGCTGCGTACTTGCGTTTCTCAGGTGTGTTGTAAACTCTACACATGTCTTCAACAGCAAGTTGAACGTTGTTTGGATAGTTTAGCATTATTGTTTCTCCTTTTTGTTTAATAATTTATTTTGTTTATCGTAAAAGATTTCGGTGAAGCTCTAACTTGCATTCGTACCTCCTTTTGTGTATATCTAGCTTTGCATAAACCTATGATTTAGAGTATAGTTTCCCAATTATTCTCAGAAACTATGGAGATGATTTAATTCTCGTATCAATCAAACATCTCTCCTTGTTCCTCCTCACAATAATAGGAGTCCATCTCTTCATAAAAATACTCTAATGCCATTTGTTCTTCTGGGGTCATGACAAATTTTCCTTTCTACACGGTGTTAAAGAGAATTATTTCCCTGTTGATGATATCTTAGCATATCGTATCCACTATGTCAAGAAAAATACGGTCTTTTTGTCTAATATTTTTAAATAGACCGTTTATTTTAAAAAAATAGACAAAAAAGATTTGCGATGCTATAATGGTTAGATGGAGGAACAATATGACAACAGTAGATAAAGCAAATAATTTTGTTATTGTAGTGGAAAGAAGAATGACACAAGTTTATAAAACATTGTCACTAATAGGAAATTTATCAAATAAAAGATATTATGAATATAGTGATGAAGAAGTTAATGAGTTATTTTTAAAATTATTAGATAAAGGAAATGAAATAAAAAAATTTTTTTTAGAATATTCAAATTCAAGAACAGAATTTTATGAAAAAAAACGTAATTTATCATCCTCATTTCATTTTTTATCTCCTAAATTGGAGATTGAAAAAAACGATAATTTTAGAGAAATTGCTGAATCAAGAGTTAGTAAAGTATTTGGGACAATGAACTCAATAGCAAATACTGCTTATAAACCTAATTATGATTATACTAATCAGCAGGTGGAAGAGATATTCGAAGGATATAAGAATAAAATAGTGGAGATAAAAGGTATCTATAGTCCGTTGGAAAAATTCTCGTTTTCAATCCAGAGTAAAATAATAATTGAAAAGTGAGATAAAATGGAATTTTGGAATGACACAATTCAAATCGTCAAAGAGTGGCGACCAGTCAATTATTCAGTTTCTGAAGATGAAGACTTTGAAGCTGTGAAGAAAAAAGCAATTAGAAATTTTCAATGTTATCTAAAATTACTTGATGAGAATACTGAAGAAGGCTACCAAGAAGTTATAAGGTTATTTACATTCAGCAAATTCTATGGTGAAGAACTGTGTAACGATGAAGAACTGAACAAATTGAGTAGAGATATAAGAGGAAGATTAAAAAAATTTCGTTCCTAAAAAGTTACTAAAAAGAAAAAAATTGTTTTTTTAAATAATACAAATGGTTTTTTATAACGTTGATTATGCTGACTTATAAAGATGTAAAATCTTAAACACCAAACTCAAAATCCAGTGTCCGCAAGGACGTGCCGGTTCGACCCCGGCCGCCGGTATAGTATAGACTTAGGAACGTTGTTATTCTTCGTTCCTTTTTGTATTATTTTTTGTATAATAATAGTTATTAAAATTTGATTTAGATTAAGAAAGAGTAGGATAGTATGTCTCGTTCTATCGATTTATTAAAACATCGGTATTTGAAAAATATTAAAGAAAATCCTGAATTGTTTGTCGGGATTGAGCTGGAATATCCTGTTGTAAACTTGGAAGGGGATGCTACAGATGTTGAAGTTATCAAGTACTTATTCCGATATTTAGTTTCTTCTTTTGATTTTACTGTAGAAAAGGTAGATGATTTTGGCAATCCTATCCAGTTAGTAGATCCGATAAGTCAGGATGCTATTTTATTTGAAGTTTCCTATACAACGATTGAGTTTGCATTTGGTAAGGCTGAAACGATTCAAGAGGTCGAAAATCGTTTCAATAATTATATGGATGTAATTCAGAGAAAATTAGGCGAATCCAATCATGCTATCGTTGGTTGCGGTATTCATCCCAACTGGGATAAAAATGAGAATTGTCCAGTGGCTTATCCACGCTATCAGATGTTGATGGACTATTTGAATTTGAGAAGAAATGTGACTAAATCAGACTTGCATCATTTCCCTGAATATGGTGCTTTTATCTGTGGGAGTCAGGTACAGCTTGATGTTTCAAAATCTAACTACTTACGGGTGATTAATGCTTTTACTCAAATTGAAGCAGTTAAGGCATATTTATTTGCCAATTCTGAGTTTTCAGGTGCAGATTGGGATACGAAAATTTCAAGGGATATTTTCTGGGAAGAATCCATGCATGGTATATATCCAGAAAACGTCGGGGTCAATGCTAGACTCTTTAAAGATGGGGATGATTTTTTTGATTATCTAGATCATTCTGCAATTTTTACTGCGGAACGTGATGAACAAACCTATTATTTTTATCCGATTCAGGCAAGGGATTATTTGGCTATGCCTGCAATCCAGGCATTTACTCTGAATGGGGATGAGATTATTATTTCTCCCCAAGAGAAGGATTTTGAAACTCATCGTAGTTACCAGTACCAAGACTTAACGACTCGAGGAACAGTTGAGTTTCGTAGTGTGTGTACACAGCCACTTGATAGGACTTTTGCTTCTGCAGCCTTTCACTTGGGATTGTTGGTTAATTTAAATAAGTTAGTAGCTTACTTAGAAACAGCACCTTTCTTTAAGAAATTTGATTGTGATTATAAGTTTTTAAGACGACAATTTTCTAAGAAAAAGCTTACAGATGAGGAAGAAACTACGATTATTGAATTTTCCAAAGACTTACTTATCCTATCTGAGGAAGGACTGGAGATGAGAAATAAGCAAGAAATGATTTATTTAGAGCCTTTGAAGAAAGAATTGGGACTATAATTTCTTTTATAAAGGGAGAATTTTCTGAAAAATCATGATATAATGGAAGAGACTATAGATAAAGGATAGAGAGTAATGACATTAGTTTATCAATCAACGCGTGATGCGAAAAATACAGTAACTGCCAGCCAAGCTATTTTGCAAGGTTTGGCTACGGACGGTGGTTTGTTTACACCGGTTACTTATCCAAAGGTAGATTTGGACTTTGACAAATTGCAAGATGCTTCTTATCAGGAAGTTGCTAAGTTAGTTTTGTCAGCATTTTTAGATGACTTTACAGCTGAGGAGTTGGACTACTGTATCAACAATGCCTACGATAGTAAGTTTGATACTCCAGCTATAGCGCCTTTGGTGAAATTAGACGGGCAATACAACTTGGAACTGTTCCATGGTTCAACAATTGCCTTTAAGGATATGGCCTTGTCTATTTTGCCATACTTTATGACAACAGCTGCTAAGAAGCATGGTTTGGAGAACAAGATTGTCATCTTAACAGCGACATCTGGTGATACTGGGAAAGCTGCTATGGCAGGGTTTGCGGATGTTCCTGGCACTGAGATTATCGTCTTTTATCCGAAGGATGGTGTCAGCAAGGTACAAGAGTTGCAAATGACCACTCAGACTGGTGGCAATACTCATGTTATAGCCATTGATGGTAACTTTGATGATGCGCAAACAAATGTGAAGCACATGTTTAACGACGTGGCTCTTCGTGAAAAATTGGCTACCAACAAGTTGCAATTTTCATCAGCTAACTCTATGAACATTGGTCGCCTGGTGCCACAGATTGTCTATTATGTTTATGCTTACGCTCAGTTGATCAAGACTGGTGAGATTGTGGCTGGTGAACAGATCAACTTCACAGTACCAACAGGAAACTTTGGAAATATCTTGGCTGCCTTTTATGCCAAACAAATTGGTCTACCAGTTGGCAAATTAATCTGCGCTTCAAATGACAACAATGTTTTGACAGACTTCTTCAAGACACGTGTTTATGATAAGAAGCGTGAGTTTAAGGTAACAACTAGCCCCTCTATGGATATTTTGGTATCTTCAAACTTGGAGCGTTTGATTTTCCATCTTTTGGGGAATGACGCTGAAAAGACAGCTGAACTTATGAATGCCTTGAACACGCAAGGACAATATGAGTTGACAGACTTTGATGCAGAGATTCTTGAACTATTTGCAGCTGAATATGCGACTGAGGAAGAAACAGCAGCAGAAATCAAGCGTGTTTATGAGTCAGATTCTTATATCGAGGATCCACATACGGCGGTTGCCTCAGCAGTTTATAGAAAATACCAAGCGGCTACTGGCGATGTGACTAAGACGGTGATTGCTTCAACAGCTAGTCCATACAAGTTTCCAGTAGTTGCAGTAGAAGCTGTAACGGGGAAAGTTGGCTTAACTGACTTTGAAGCCTTGGCTCAATTACATGATATCTCAGGCGTTGCAGTGCCACCAGCAGTTGATGGGCTTGAAACAGCTCCTGTTCGTCACAAGACAACAGTGGCAGCTGCTGATATGCAAGCAGCGGTTGAGGCTTATCTAGGACTTTAAGACAGAAGGAGTAAACTCGGTTGGGAAACCAACTGAGTTTCTTTTCATCAGGAGGAAGGATTGTTTAAGAAAAATAAAGACATTCTGAATATTGCCTTGCCAGCTATGGGCGAAAACTTTTTGCAGATGCTCATGGGGATGGTGGACAGTTATCTGGTCGCTCACTTGGGCTTGATAGCTATTTCGGGTGTATCAGTAGCTGGCAATATTATCACAATTTATCAGGCGATTTTCATCGCTCTGGGAGCTGCTATTTCCAGTGTTATATCAAAAAGCATAGGGCAGAAAGACCAGTCGAAGTTGGCTTATCATGTGACTGAGGCCTTGAAAATTACTTTACTCTTAAGTTTCCTTTTGGGAGCTTTGTCCATCTTCGCTGGGCAAGAGATGATAGGACTTTTGGGGACGGAGAGAACTGTAGCTGAGAGTGGTGGACTCTACCTATCTTTAGTTGGTGGTTCGATTGTTCTTTTGGGATTCATGACCAGTCTGGGTGCCTTGATTCGTGCAACGCATAATCCACGTCTGCCTCTCTATGTTAGTCTCTTGTCAAATGCTTTGAATATTCTCTTTTCCGGTCTAGCTATTTTTGTTCTTGATATGGGGATAGCTGGTGTTGCTTGGGGGACAATTCTGTCTCGTTTGGTTGGTCTTGTGATTTTATGGTCCCAATTAAAGTTGCCTTTTGAGAAACCGACTTTTGGTTTAGATAAGGAACTATTGACTTTAGCTTTACCAGCAGCTGGAGAGCGGCTTATGATGCGAGCTGGAGATGTCGTAATCATTGCCTTGGTTGTTTCTTTTGGAACGGAGGCAGTGGCTGGGAATGCAGTTGGAGAAGTCTTGACCCAGTTTAACTACATGCCTGCCTTTGGTGTGGCTACAGCAACAGTCATGCAAGTGGCTCGAGCGGTTGGAGAAGATGATTGGAAAAGAGTCGCTAGTTTGAGTAAGCAAACCTTTTGGCTTTCTCTGGTCCTCATGTTCCCTTTGACCTTTAGTATCTATGCCTTGGGTGTGCCATTAACTCATCTCTATACGACTGATTCTCTAGCTGTGGAGGCTAGTGTTCTAGTAACACTTTTTTCACTACTTGGAACTCCTATGACGACAGGGACAGTCATCTATACGGCAGTCTGGCAGGGTTTGGGCAATGCTCGGCTTCCCTTTTATGCGACAAGTATAGGAATGTGGTGTATCCGCATTGGAACAGGATATCTGATGGGGATTGTGCTTGGTTGGGGCTTGCCTGGTATTTGGGCAGGAACTCTCTTGGATAATGGTTTTCGCTGGTTATTTCTACGTTATCGTTACCAGCGTTATATGAGCTTGAAAGGATAGGAAATGCAAAAAACAGCTTTTATTTGGGATTTAGACGGGACTTTATTGGACTCTTACGAAGCAATTTTATCAGGGATTGAGGAGACTTTTGGTCAGTTTTCTATTCCTTATGATAAGGAAAAGGTAAGAGAGTTTATTCTCAAGTATTCTGTTCAGGATTTGCTTGTGCAGGTGGCAGAAGAGAAAAAACTGGATGTGGAAGTGCTAAATCAGATGCGTGCTCAGAGTCTGGCTGAAAAGAATGCTCAGGTAGTTTTGATGCCAGGTGCGCGTGAGGTGCTAGCTTGGGCAGAGGAATCAGGAATTCAGCAGTTTGTTTACACTCATAAGGGAGATAATGCTTTTACCATTCTAAGAGACTTGGGTTTGGGATCTTATTTTACAGAGATTTTAACCAGTCAGAGTGGTTTTGTGCGGAAACCTAGTCCAGAAGCGGCTAACTATCTGATAGACAAGTATCAGTTGAATCCTGATAATACTTATTATATAGGGGATCGGACTCTGGATGTGGAATTCGCCCAGAATAGTGGGATTCGAAGTATCAACTTTTTAGAGTCAACTTATGAAGGCAATCATAGGATTCAAGCGTTAGCAGATATTACTTATATTTTTGAGAGCAAGTAACGAGAAGATTGTGTCAGTTTTGTGACAGAGACCTAACAAACTATTTCAAGTAACCTAGTTTGTTACAAGGAATAGACAGTTCTGTTAAATAGGCCCGAGAGGGCTTTTTTTCTACATTTTTTGTGTTATGATAGACAGGTACTCATTTGAAAGGAATTTGAAAGATTGAAGAAAAGAATGTTATTAGCGTCAACAGTAGCCTTGTCATTTGCCCCAGTATTGGCAACCCAAGCAGAAGAAGTTCTTTGGACTGCACGTAGTGTTGAGCAAATCCAAAACGATTTGACTAAAACGGACAACAAAACAAGTTATACCGTTCAGTATGGTGATACCTTGAGCACCATTGCAGAGGCCTTGGGTGTAGATGTCACAGTTCTTGCGAATTTGAATAAAATCACGAATATGGACTTGATTTTCCCAGAAACTGTTTTGACAACGACTGTCAATGAAGCAGAAGAAGTAACAGAAGTTGAAATCCAAACTCCTCAAGCAGACTCTAGTGAAGAAGTGACAACTGCGACAGCAGATTTGACAACCAATCAAGTGACGGTTGATGATCAAACTGTTCAGGTTGCAGACCTTTCTCAACCAATTGCAGAAGCTCCAAAAGCGGTAGAAACTACAAGAACAAAAGAAGTGGCATCAAGTTCAGAAGTTGCAGAGACAGTTGCTACTGCAGAAGAAGTGGCACCATCTACAAATACCTCAACGTCAGCGGAGCAAACAGCCGAAACAAGTAGTGCAGTTGCAGAAGCAGCTCCTCAGGCAACGACTCCAGCTGAGAAAGATGAAACACAAGCAAGCACTCAAACTGAATCAGCAGTGGAAGCAACCACAATACCAGTAGAAGAAAAAGCACCTGAAACAACTGCAACAAGTTCAGAAGAAGCAAAAGAAGTAGCATCATCAAGTGAAGCTACAGCAGCAGTTTCTACTTATCAACCAGAAGAGGCGAAAACAGTTTCAACAACTTACGCGGCTCCAGCTGCGCCCGATTATGCTGGACTGGCAGTAGCGAAATCTGAAAATGCTGGCCTTCAACCACAAACAGCTGCCTTTAAAGAAGAAATTGCTAACTTGTTTGGCATCACATCCTTTAGTGGTTACCGTCCAGGAGACAGTGGAGATCACGGAAAAGGTTTGGCTATCGACTTTATGGTACCAGAAAGCTCAGAGCTAGGGGATAAGATTGCGGAATACGCTATTCAAAATATGGCCAGCCGAGGAATTAGTTACATCATCTGGAAACAACGTTTCTATGCACCATTCGATAGCAAATATGGGCCAGCTAATACTTGGAACCCAATGCCAGACCGTGGTAGCGTGACAGAAAATCACTATGATCATGTTCACGTTTCAATGAATGGATAAACCAGATTTGATAATATCATTTTGACGAATGAGATCTAGCTTTCGTGATAGGAAGCGAGTTTCGTTCGTTTTTTCTTTTTCAATTTGAATGGGAAATAGAAAGTTACCATCTTGTTGTAATGATTCAAGCATGATTCTTGCAATCTATTTTACTTTGTATTATACTTGATTAGTCAACTATTGATAAATCAATAAAAGGGAAGAAGAAATGTTAGAGATTCAAGATTTACTGTATCAACTCCGCTTGTCTGAGCAAGCGAGTACGCAATTGTTTGAAAAAAGGCTTGGGATTAGTTTGACACGGTATCAGATTTTATTATTTTTACTGAAGCATTCCCCTTGTAATCAAATAGCGGTTCAGGAGCGTTTGAAGATTGATCAAGCTGCCTTGACACGACATTTCAAGATTTTGGAAAAGGAAGGTCTGGTGGAGCGTCATCGCAATCCTGAAAATCAGCGAGAAGTGTTGGTAGAGACTACGAAGTATGCCAAGGAGCAGTTAGTGGTGAATCCCCCTCTGCAGCATATCAAGGTTAAGCAAGCGATGGAAAGTATCTTAACAGAGTCTGAAAGAACTGAACTCAGCCGTTTATTAAATAAATTGGTTTTGGGTATTGAAAATATAGAAATTTAAGGAGAAATAGGTGTCAATTATGACAATCATTTTAGCAACGATTGCTGCTTTGGAGCATTTTTACATTTTTTATTTGGAAAGTATTGCAACGCAATCAGATGCGACTAGTCGTGTCTTTAACATGGACAAGGAAGAATTGGCTCGTCCGTCGGTAAGTTCACTGTTTAAAAATCAAGGGATTTATAACGGTTTGCTAGGAGTCTTTCTCTTGTATGGGATTTATTTCTCACAGAATTTAGAAATTGTGACTATTTTTGTCTTGTTTGTGATTGGTGCTGCGGCTTATGGCTCTCTCACAGCAGATAAAAAAATTATTTTGAAGCAAGGTGGACCAGCTATTTTGGCCTTGATTAGTATTTTACTTTTTAAATAAACTTTAATGCCGATCTGATCCTTCTAGTCCTTTTCACTCCAGAATAAGGGAAATATGTTATACTTGTTTTTAAGAAAAAGTCTCATTGAATTTGTTTTGAGGAGTGAGAAATGAAAGTATTAGTGACAGGTTTTGAGCCCTTTGGAGGGGAAAAGGTCAATCCAGCCTTGGAGGCCATTAAAGGTTTACCAGCTGAAATCCATGGTGCTGAGGTCCGTTGGCTAGAAGTGCCAACAGTCTTTCACAAATCGGCCCATGTATTGGAAGAAGAGATGAACCGTTATCAACCTGACTTTGTCCTTTGTATTGGCCAAGCAGGTGGAAGAACCAGCTTGACACCTGAGCGAGTAGCCATTAATCAAGACGATGCACGCATTCCTGATAACGAAGGTAATCAACCGATTGACCTTCCCATTCGCCCAGACGGTGCTCCGGCCTACTTTAGTAGTCTGCCGATTAAAGCGATGGTTCAAGCTATAAAAAAAGAGGGATTGCCGGCCTCTGTTTCTAATACGGCAGGGACTTTTGTCTGCAATCATTTGATGTATCAGGCCCTCTATTTGGTAGAAAAGAAATTTCCACATGTTAAGGCAGGTTTTATGCATATTCCTTATATGATGGAACAGGTGGTGAATCGACCGACTACCCCAGCTATGAGTTTAGTGGATATTAGGCGAGGGATAGAAGCGGCAGTCGGCGCCATTATCGAACATGGAGATCAAGACCTCAAGTTGGTAGGCGGAGAAACTCATTGATAGAAAAAAGCTTGAGGGAAAACCTTCAAGCTTTTGGACGTTTTCGAGCCAATACTGCTCGGTAAAAAATCATTTTATTGATTTGAATGTAGGGTAGGAGTGAGAAACTAGCAATTCCAAAAGTAATCCAATTGAGGAAGTACCAAGGGAGGAGTTGTAGGTCTAGAATAAAGCGCTGAAATTTATAGCCTTTCATCAGGAAACGGCTGGTTTTAAGGATTTGTCCTGGTTTGGCTTGTCCTAAATCTAGGGTGTCACAGAGGAGAAATTCTACCTGCGAATAGGCATAGTATTGTGGAATATAGAGACTATTTCCGACAATCATCAAGAGTATACTTGCTAGAAAGTAAAGACCAAAGGTCATGAGGAAACGCTCGGTTTCAATTGACGTGAGATCCAGATTGGGAAACTCAGGGTGAAGGACAACGAATTTCTTTGCTAGAAAGCTACTGTAAAAAAGAAAGTAAATTCCGAGTAAACTAGGAATGCTCCATAAAAAGAGATAGAAACGTTTGAGAAGTAGAGTCAAAAAGGTTTGTGAAAAGTGTGCTTCGTTAAAGAGAGTAAGACTATTTTTGACGGATAGTTCTGTATCTGGATTCTTGATGAGTTTTAGGGTTGTATAGACTGAACTGGTTAGAAGAATAGCTCCGATAAATGAGACTAATAGTGGAAAAAGATAGGCTTGGAATACATGACCAAGCACGCTTAAAAAGGATTGATCTAAAATAGACTCGTTGATACGCTCTAAGGGATTGAGGAAGCCAGACAAGATGACCAGTATACTAGGTAAGAGATAGACGAGAAAGAGGCGGGGATTTTCAGCCTGAAATTGTCTGGCTTGCAGACGAACGGTTTTTAAATTAATTTTTGGGTATTTCATTCTCTCATTATACCATAGTTCGTGACAGTTCCGGCTTTTTTTGATAAAATCATACAGTATGCCCTTAGGCACAAAGTATGAACTGGGACTGTTTTTCCCAGCTTCGGAGGTAAAAAATGTCAGATTCACCAATCAAATATCGTTTGATTAAGAAAGAAAAACACACGGGAGCTCGTCTGGGAGAAATCATCACTCCCCACGGCACCTTCCCAACACCTATGTTTATGCCAGTTGGAACTCAAGCCACTGTCAAAACTCAGTCGCCTGAAGAATTGAAGGAGATGGGTTCGGGAATTATCCTATCAAACACCTATCATCTCTGGCTTCGCCCTGGAGATGAACTCATCGCACGCGCAGGTGGTCTCCACAAGTTCATGAATTGGGACCAGCCTATTTTGACAGATAGTGGTGGTTTTCAGGTTTATTCTCTAGCAGATAGCCGCAATATCACAGAAGAAGGTGTAACTTTTAAAAACCATCTCAATGGTTCTAAGATGTTCCTATCGCCAGAAAAAGCCATCTCTATTCAGAACAATCTGGGTTCAGACATCATGATGTCCTTTGACGAATGTCCTCAGTTTTATCAACCATACGACTACGTTAAGAAATCAATCGAGCGTACCAGCCGTTGGGCTGAGCGTGGTTTGAAGGCTCACCGTCGTCCGCATGATCAAGGATTATTTGGGATTGTGCAGGGAGCAGGATTTGAAGACCTTCGTCGCCAATCGGCTCATGATCTTGTCAGCATGGACTTCCCAGGTTACTCTATCGGTGGTTTGGCGGTGGGAGAAACCCACGAAGAGATGAATGCAGTCTTGGACTTTACAACTCAACTGCTGCCTGAAAATAAACCTCGCTATTTGATGGGTGTGGGAGCGCCAGATAGCTTGATTGATGGGGTGATTCGTGGTGTAGATATGTTTGACTGTGTCTTGCCGACTCGAATCGCTCGTAATGGAACTTGTATGACCAGTCAAGGTCGTTTGGTTGTCAAAAATGCTCAGTTTGCTGAGGACTTTACACCACTGGATCCTGAGTGTGATTGCTATACATGTAAGAACTATACACGCGCTTATCTTCGTCACCTGCTCAAGGCTGATGAAACCTTTGGTATCCGCTTGACTAGCTACCACAATCTTTACTTCTTGCTTAAACTGATGAAGCAAGTGCGACAAGCCATCATGGATGACAATCTCTTGGAATTCCGTGAGTATTTTGTTGAAAAATATGGCTATAATAAATCAGGACGTAATTTCTAAAATAGAATGGATATAAGCTAAAAATCCTAAGTTTTCTCTTAGGATTTTTCTTCTTTTTTTGATAGAATAAAGTGTATAATGAAAGGGAGAATAAACTCGTATGCGCATTAAATGGTTTTCCTTGATTAGAATTACAGGTTTACTTTTGGTACTCTTGTATCACTTCTTTCAGACCATCTTTCCTGGAGGATTTTTCGGGGTAGATGTCTTTTTCACGTTTTCAGGCTTCCTGATTACGGCTCTACTCATCGAAGAATTTTCTCAAAATCATGAGATTGATTTAGTTGGATTTTTTAGGAGACGCTTTTATCGGATTGTGCCACCTGTGGTTTTGATGGTCTTGGTGACCATGCCCTTTACCTTCCTAGTTCGCCAAGACTATGTGGCTGGAATTGGAGGTCAGATTGCGGGTGTCTTAGGCTTTATGACCAACTTCTATGAACTCCTAACAGGTGGGAGTTATGAATCTCAGTTCATTCCTCATTTGTTTGTTCATAATTGGAGCTTGGCTGTTGAGGTTCACTACTATATTCTATGGGGATTGGCAGTTTGGTTCTTATCCAAACAGGCTAAATCAAATGGTCAGTTGAGAGGAATGGTCTTTCTCTTATCTGCTGCTGCATTCTTGATTAGTTTCTTCTCCATGTTTATTGGTAGTTTTCTAGTAAACTCTTATTCCTCTGTTTACTTCTCCAGTTTAACTCATGTCTATCCATTCTTTTTGGGAAGTATTCTAGCAACGATTGTAGGTGTTCGTCAGACAACTTCTTTAGTTAAGCAGTTGGGTAGAATCTGGGATTTACGCAAGACCCTTTTAGTTTTTGGAGGAGGTTTTGGCTTCTTACTCATTTTGACTTTCTTTGTCAAATTTACCTATCTCTTTGCCTATCTTATTGGCTTCTTGCTTGCCAGTCTTGCAGCCCTAGCTATGATTCTGGCGGCGCGTGTCTTGCATGAAAAGACTCCTAACGTACAGGAGCCAAAGATTATCAGCTTTTTAGCGGATACTAGCTATGCGGTTTATCTTTTCCATTGGCCTTTCTACATTATTTTCTCACAATTGACATCAAATCTTCTTGCTGTGTTACTGACTTTGATTTTTTCTTATGGATTTGCCAGTCTTTCATTTTATGTATTGGAACCTTGGATTGCAGGCAAGAGCACAACTATTTTACAAACCATTCGTCCCCTGCCTTATATTCGCGCAATTCTTGCAACAAGTACAGGAATCTTGACCTTCATTGTCCTCTTAGTGACTTTGTTGGCACCACAAGTGGGAGCGTTTGAGACAGACTTAACTGTCAATGGTTTGAAGCAAGCTGCTAGTAATATTGCCCAAACAAAAGTGATGGCAGAACGAGCAGAAGCTGATAGTTTGGGGATTGCTGATGGCACTATGTTAATTGGTGACTCGGTGGCTTTAAGGGCAAATACAGCCCTGCAGACAGCTCTTCCTGGAGCACAAATTAACGCGCAAGTCAGCAGAACAACCAAGAATGCCAATGAAATCATGCTAAATAATAGCCAGAATAAATTTTTACCTAAGATGGTGGTCATTGCAACTGGGGTAAATAATCCTGAAAATTACAAGGAAGATTGGGATAGTATCGTGAAAAATCTTCCTAAGGGCCACCATATGGTTTTGGTGACTCCTTATGAGGGGGATAAGACAAAAGAGACCTATGCAATCGTTGAGAAGGCGGCTGCCTATATGAGAGAATTGGCAGAGAAGACTCCTTACATCACGATAGCAGATTGGAATCAAGTTGCGAAAGAGCATCCAGAAATCTGGGCAGGTACAGACCAAGTCCATTTCGGAAGTGACAATAGTAAGATTGAAGCAGGAGCTAAATTGTATGCAGATACCATTGCTGCAGCCTTGCAAACAGCTCAAGACAAGCCGGTCAAATCAAAATAACTTGTATTAAAAAGAGAAGAGTTGGAGAAATCCAGCTCTTTTAAAATATCTCTAGAAAATAGGTCTATACCATTTACAAATGAATCAGAAAAGTTTATAATGTAATTGACATAATAAATATCAAAAGTAATCTTTTAAGGAGGTCATTATTATGCCTAATTACGTTAAAGCGGATCAGTTTTTCTATCCATTTGGCATTCGTCGCGGTGGGTACTTAGAACTTGTTGATGGCAAATTTGGGAAACATGTGGATCAAATTCCTGAAGGAGCAGAGGTTCTTGACTATACTGGTTATAGCATTGCACCAGGTCTTGTGGATACTCATATTCATGGATATGCAGGTGTAGATGTGATGGACAACAATATTGAAGGTACATTGCATACTATGAGTGAAGGACTTCTTAGTACCGGTGTTACCAGTTTCTTGCCCACAACTTTAACAGCCACTTATGAGCAATTGCTTGCAGTCACTGAAAATCTTGGAAACCATTATAAAGAAGCAACAGGTGCTAAGATTCGTGGGATTTATTATGAAGGTCCATATTTCACAGAAACTTTTAAGGGGGCACAAAATCCAACTTATATGAGAGACCCGGGTGTTGAGGAGTTTCATTCTTGGCAGGATGCTGCAAAAGGGATGCTAAATAAAATCGCTATTGCACCAGAACGTGATGGGGTGGAAGATTTTGTACGTACTATTACAGGTGAAGGTGTGACAGTTGCACTTGGACACTCAGATGCGACATTTGAACAAGCTAAGAAGGCAGTTGATGCTGGAGCTAGTGTATGGGTACATGCCTATAATGGGATGCGTGGTTTAACACACCGCGAACTAGGTATGGTAGGAGCTATGTATGAGCTCCCACATACTTACGCAGAATTGATTTGTGATGGTTATCACGTAGATCCAAAAGCTTGTGAGATTTTACTTAAGCAAAAGGGGACAGAAAACATCGCTCTTATTACGGACTGTATGACAGCTGGTGGGCTTGAAGACGGTGACTATATGTTGGGAGAATTCCCTGTTGTAGTAGCAAATGGAACTGCACGTCTCAAATCTACTGGTAATTTGGCAGGTTCTATCCTCAAACTTAAAGATGGTATGAGAAATGTAGTCGAGTGGGGTATTGCGAATCCGCATGAAGCAGTCATGATGGCCAGCCTCAACCCAGCTAAATCTGTTCACATTGATGATGTCTGTGGTCAAATCCGTGAAGGTTATGATGCGGACTTTATCGTATTAGATAAAGATTTGGAATTGGTAGCAACCTATCTAGATGGTGTGAAACGTTATCAAGCATAAGAGAGAAAGCAGAAGTTAGAGATTAGCTTCTGCTTTTTTATCTATATTGCTTTACCAGTAAATAAAAAAGTTAAAAAAATCACAAAAAAGCTTGAGCAAACAAATGAAAAGGTTTACAATTGTATTATAAATAATACAAATAAAAAAACGGAGGAGTGCTTTATGAAAGCCTATACTTATGTTAAACCAGGACTTGCTTCTTTTGTTGACGTTGACAAACCAGTGATTCGTAAGCCAACAGACGCTATTGTGCGTATCGTAAAAACCACTATTTGTGGAACAGACCTCCATATTATCAAAGGGGATGTTCCTGCTTGCCAAAGTGGTACCATTCTTGGTCACGAAGGGATTGGGATTGTGGAAGAAGTTGGAGAAGGAGTTTCGAACTTCAAAAAAGGCGACAAGGTCTTGATTTCTTGTGTCTGTGCCTGTGGTAAATGCTACTACTGTAAAAAAGGAATTTATGCTCACTGTGAAGACGAAGGGGGCTGGATTTTTGGTCACTTGATTGATGGTATGCAGGCTGAATATCTACGTGTCCCTCATGCAGATAATACTCTTTACCACACTCCAGAAGACTTGTCAGATGAAGCCTTGGTTATGCTATCAGACATTCTGCCTACTGGATATGAAATTGGTGTCTTAAAAGGGAAAGTAGAACCTGGTTGCAGCGTAGCCATTATTGGTTCAGGTCCAGTTGGATTGGCTGCTCTTTTGACGGCTCAATTCTACTCACCAGCTAAATTGATTATGGTGGACTTAGACGATAACCGCTTGGAAACTGCTCTATCATTTGGTGCGACTCATAAGGTTAATTCTTCAGACCCTGAAAAAGCCATTAAAGAAATTTACGATTTGACAGATGGTCGTGGTGTGGATGTTGCTATCGAAGCTGTTGGTATTCCTGCAACATTTGATTTCTGTCAAAAGATTATCGGTGTAGACGGAACGGTTGCCAACTGTGGTGTACATGGTAAACCAGTCGAATTCGATTTAGATAAACTTTGGATTCGCAACATCAATGTAACAACTGGTTTGGTATCTACAAATACAACTCCACAATTGTTGAAAGCACTTGAAAGTCATAAGATTGAGCCAGAAAAATTGGTAACTCATTATTTCAAACTAAGTGAAATTGAAAAAGCCTATGAAGTTTTCAGTAAAGCGGCAGACCACCATGCCATTAAGGTCATCATCGAAAACGATATTTCAGAAGCTTAAGTAGTAAAAACATTTTGGAACATAAGCAAATAGAAATTCAGTCATCATAAGATGGCTGAATTTTTTATCAAAAAATTAAGAAATGAGCATATTTCTTTCCTTGTTTAATGGAATTAGTTATAATATACGATACAAAGGAATTGAATGAATATG
Source organism: Streptococcus sp. 5346 (assembly GCF_013277455.1). Taxonomy (GTDB): domain Bacteria; phylum Bacillota; class Bacilli; order Lactobacillales; family Streptococcaceae; genus Streptococcus. The sequence goes on along the minus strand of NZ_VMMY01000020.1, from coordinate 26,318 downwards.
TATCGTGTTATAGAAATGTATGGAGATTTTGAACCCTGGTGGTTCTTAGAAGGTTGGGAAGAAGATATTGTAGCTAGTAAGAAATTTGACCAGTATTATGATGCTCTCAAATACTACAAAACTTGCTGGTTTAAATTAGAACAAGAATCCCCTCTTTATAAAAGCAGAAGTGACTTGATGACCATTTTTTGGGATCCAGAAGACCAACGCTGGTGTGATGAATGTGATGAATATTTACAACAATACCATTCTTTGGCTCTTTTACAGGATGAGCAGGTTATTCCAGATGAAAAACTACGCCCAGGCTATGAAAAACAAACAGGTAAGGAAAGGCACCGTTCTTGCCGTATGAAATTAAAATAGAAAAAAAGTAACTTTTTTGGAGTTGCTTTTTTTATTTTCCCAAATCTTTGCGAATAGTATAGGTGAGGAGGTAAGTATGGTTCAAGAAATTGCACAAGAAATCATTCATTCAGCTCGGAAAAAAGGAGCGCAAGATATTTATTTTGTTCCTAAGTTAGACGCTTATGAGCTTCATATGAGAATAGGAGACGAGCGCTGTAAAATCGGTTGTTATGATTTTGAAAAGTTTGCGGCCGTCATCAGTCACTTTAAGTTTGTAGCTGGTATGAATGTTGGAGAAAAGCGACGTAGTCAACTTGGTTCCTGTGATTATACCTATGACGATAAGATGGCGTCACTACGTTTATCTACCGTAGGCGATTATCGAGGACATGAGAGTTTGGTGATCCGTTTGTTGCACGATGAGGAGCAGGACTTGCATTTTTGGTTTCAGGATATTGGAGAACTGGGCAAGCAGTATAGGCAACGGGGACTCTATCTCTTTTCTGGTCCAGTCGGAAGTGGCAAGACGACCTTGATGCACGAATTGGCTAAATCTCTCTTTAAAGGACAGCAAGTTATGTCCATCGAAGATCCTGTCGAAATCAAGCAGGACGACATGCTCCAGTTGCAGTTGAATGAAGCGATTGGGCTGACCTATGAAAATCTCATCAAACTTTCTTTGCGTCATCGTCCTGATCTCTTGATTATCGGAGAAATTCGGGACAGCGAGACGGCGCGTGCAGTGGTCAGAGCTAGTTTGACAGGTGCGACAGTCTTTTCAACCATTCACGCCAAGAGTATTCGAGGTGTTTATGAGCGCCTGTTGGAGTTGGGTGTGAGTGAGGAGGAATTGGCAGTCGTTCTGCAGGGAGTCTGCTACCAGAGATTAATCGGGGGAGGAGGAATCGTTGACTTTGCAAACAAAGACTATCAAGAACACCAGCCAACTAGCTGGAATGAACAGATTGACCAACTTCTTAAAGACGGACATATCACAAGTCTTCAGGCTGAAACGGAAAAAATTAGCTACAGCTAAGCAAAAAAATATCATCACCTTATTTAATAATCTCTTTTCCAGCGGTTTTCATCTGGTGGAGACCATCTCCTTTTTAGATAGGAGTGCTTTGTTGGACAAGCAGTGTGTGACCCAGATGCGCACAGGTTTGTCTCAGGGGAAATCATTCTCAGAAATGATGGAAAGTTTGGGATTTTCAAGTGCTACTGTCACTCAGTTATCCCTAGCGGAAGTTCATGGGAATCTTCACCTGAGTTTGGGAAAGATAGAAGAGTATCTAGACAATCTTGCCAAGGTCAAGAAAAAACTAATTGAGGTAGCGACCTATCCCTTGATTTTGCTAGGTTTTCTTCTTTTAATCATGCTGGGGCTACGGAACTACCTACTACCACAACTGGATAGTAGCAATATTGCCACCCAAATCATTGGTAATCTGCCACAAATTTTTCTAGGAATGGTAGGGTTTGTTTCCATACTTGCCCTTTTAGCACTCACTTTTTATAAAAGAAGTTCTAAGATGCGCGTCTTTTCTATCCTAGCACGCATTCCTTTCCTTGGAATCTTTGTGCAGACCTATTTGACAGCCTATTATGCGCGTGAATGGGGTAATATGATTTCTCAAGGGCTGGAGTTGACGCAGATTTTTCAAATCATGCAGGAACAAGGTTCTCAGCTCTTTAAAGAAATCGGTCAAGACCTAGCTCAATCCCTACAAAGTGGCCGCGAATTTTCTCAAACCATAGCGACCTATCCTTTCTTTAAGAAGGAATTGAGTCTCATCATCGAGTATGGGGAAGTCAAGTCCAAGCTGGGTAGTGAGTTGGAAATCTATGCTGAAAAAACTTGGGAGGCCTTTTTTACCCGAGTCAACCGCACCATGAATCTGGTGCAGCCACTGGTTTTCATCTTTGTGGCACTGATTATCGTTTTACTTTATGCGGCAATGCTCATGCCCATGTATCAAAATATGGAGGTAAATTTTTAACATGAAAAAAATGATGACATTCTTGAAAAAAGCTAAGGTTAAAGCTTTTACACTTGTGGAGATGTTGGTGGTCTTACTCATCATCAGTGTGCTTCTATTACTCTTTGTACCTAATCTGACCAAGCAAAAAGAAGCGGTCAATGACAAAGGAAAAGCTGCTGTTGTTAAGGTGGTGGAAAGCCAGGCAGAGCTTTATAGCTTGGATAAAAATGAAGATGCTAGCCTAAGTAAGTTACAAGCAGATGGGCGAATCACGGAAGAACAGGCTAAAGCTTATAAAGAATACCATGCTAAACAAAATACCAGTCAAACCGTTGCAGATTAAGGCATTTACCATGATTGAAAGTCTCTTAGTTTTAGGACTTGTGAGTATCCTTGCCTTGGGCTTGTCCGGTTCAGTCCAGTCCACTTTTGCAGCGGTAGAGGAGCAGATTTTCTTTATGGAGTTTGAAGAACTTTATCGGGAAACTCAAAAACGCAGTGTAGCTAGTCAGCAAAAGACTAGTCTGAACTTAGATGGGCAGACGATTAGCAATGGCAGTCAAAAGTTGACAGTTCCTAAAGGAATTCAAGCACCATCGGGACAAAGTATTACATTTGACCGAGCTGGGGGCAATTCGTCCCTGGCTAAGGTTGAATTTCAGACCAGTAAAGGAGCGATTCGTTATCAATTATATCTAGGAAATGGAAAAATTAAACGCATTAAGGAAACAAAAAATTAGGGCAGTAATTTTACTGGAAGCAGTAGTCGCTCTAGCTATCTTTGCCAGCATTGCGACCCTCCTTTTGGGACAAATTCAAAAAAATAGGCAAGAAGAAGCAAAAATCTTGCAAAAGGAAGAAGTCTTGAGGGTAGCTAAGATGGCACTGCAGACAGGTCAAAATCAGGTAAACGTAAACGGAGTTGAGATTCAGGTGTTTTCTAGTGAAAAGGGATTGGAGGTTTATCATGGTTCAGAACAGTTGTTGGCTATCAAAGAGCAATAAGGTCAAGGCTTTTACCTTGTTAGAATCTCTGATTGCCCTCATTGTCATCAGTGGAAGCTTACTCCTCTTTCAAGCCATGAGTCAGCTCCTTATTTCAGAAGTTCGCTACCAGCAACAAAGCGAGCAAAAGGAGTGGCTCTTGTTTGTGGACCAGTTGGAGGCAGAATTAGACCGTTCGCAGTTTGAAAAAGTGGAAGGCAATCGCATTTATATGAAGCAAGATGGCAAGGACATCGCTATCGGTAAGTCCAAGTCAGACGATTTTCGTAAAACAGATGCCAGTGGACGGGGTTATCAGCCGATGGTTTATGGCCTCAAATCCGCACAGATTACAGAGGACAATCAACTGGTTCGTTTTCGTTTCCAGTTCCAAAAAGGCTTAGAAAGGGAGTTCATCTATCGTGTGGAAAAAGAAAAAAGTTAAGGCAGGTGTTCTCCTTTATGCAGTCACCATAGCAGCCATCTTTAGTCTTTTGTTACAATTTTACTTGAACCGGCAAGTCGCCCACTATCAAGACTATGCTTTAAATAAAGAAAAGCTGATTGCTTTTGCTATGGCCAAGCGAACCAAAGATAAGGTTGATAAGGAAAGTGGGGAACAGGTCTTTAATCTAGGTCAGGTAAGCTATCAAAAGAAGAAAACTGGCTTGGTGACGACGGTTCGTACACCTAAGAGTCAATATGAATTCATCTTTCCTTCAGTCAAAATCAAAGAAGAGAAAACAGATAAAAAGGCAAAGGTAGCGACCGATTCAAGCGAAAAAGTGGAGAAGAAAAAATCAGAAAAGAAAGAGAACTCCTAGCCAACCAAGCTACTTTGTGCTAAACTAAAGATATGAAACATGATTTTAACCACAAAGCAGAAACTTTTGATTCCCCTAAAAATATCTTCCTTGCAAACTTGGTTTGTCAAGCAGTCGAGAAACAGATTGATCTTCTATCAGACAAAGAAATTTTGGATTTCGGAGGAGGGACGGGTCTGTTAACCTTGCCCCTAGCTAAGCAGGCCAAGTCTGTAACATTGGTAGATATTTCGGAGAAAATGCTGCAGCAAGCTCGTTTGAAAGCGGAGCAGCAAGACATCAAGAATATTCAGTTTTTGGAGCAAGATTTACTGAAAAAACCCTTAGAGCAAGAGTTTGATCTCATTGTTGTTTGTCGTGTTCTTCATCATATGCCTGATTTGGATGCGGCTCTCTCACTGTTTCATCAACATTTGAAGGAAGATGGACAACTCCTCATTGCTGATTTTACAAAGACAGAAGCTAACCATCATGGATTTGAATTGGTTGAACTGGAAAACAAGCTAATTGAGCATGGTTTTTCATCTGTAGATAGTCAGATCCTCTATAGCGCTGAAGACCTGTTTCAAGGAAATTACTCAGAACTCTTTTTTACAGTAGCCCAAAAATCACTCGCCTAGTCAGGGAGTGATTTTTCTATAAGGATGGAAAAAAGAAGGGAAATTTGATAAGATAGGAATATGGATTTTGAAAAAATTGAACAAGCTTATACGTATTTATTAGAGAATGTCCAAGTCATCCAAAGTGATTTGGCGACCAATTTTTATGATGCCTTGGTGGAGCAAAACAGCATCTATTTGGATGGTGAGACTGAGTTAGAGCAGGTCAAGGAAAACAATCAGGCCCTTAAGCGTTTGGCACTTCGTAAGGAAGAATGGCTCAAGACCTACCAGTTTCTCTTGATGAAGGCTGGGCAGACAGAGCCCCTACAGGCCAATCACCAGTTTACGCCAGATGCCATTGCTTTGCTTTTGGTGTTTATTGTGGAAGAGTTGTCTCAAAAGGAGGAAATCACTATCCTCGAAATGGGTTCCGGAATGGGAATTCTAGGCGCTACTTTCTTGACCTCGCTTGATAAAAAGGTGGATTACTTGGGAATGGAAGTGGATGATTTGCTGATTGATTTGGCGGCTAGTATGGCAGATGTAATTGGTTTGCAGGCTGGCTTTGTCCAAGGAGATGCCGTTCGTCCACAAATGCTCAAAGAAAGCGATGTGGTCATCAGCGACTTGCCTGTCGGTTATTATCCTGATGATGCCGTTGCGTCGCGCCATCAAGTTGCTTCTAGTCAAGAACATACCTACGCTCATCACTTGCTCATGGAACAAGGACTTAAGTATCTCAAGTCAGATGGATACGCTATTTTTCTCGCTCCGAGTGATTTGTTGACCAGCCCTCAAAGTGATTTGTTGAAAGGCTGGTTGAAAGAGGAAGCGAGTCTGGTAGCCATGATTAGTTTGCCTGAAAATCTTTTTGCCAGTGCTAAACAATCCAAGACCATTTTTATCTTACAGAAGAAAAGTGAAACAGCAGTAGAGCCTTTTGTTTATCCACTTGCTAGCTTGCAAGATGCAAGTGTTTTAATGAAATTTAAAGAAAATTTTCAAAAATGGACTCAAGGTACTGAAATATAAAATAGATTTTGTTATAATAGATGAAAACGCTTAAAAAGGGGTATCGTGTTATGACAAAAACAATTGCAATCAATGCAGGAAGTTCAAGTTTAAAATGGCAATTATATTTAATGCCAGAAGAAAAAGTATTGGCGAAAGGTTTGATTGAACGTATCGGTTTGAAAGATTCAATTTCAACTGTAAAATTTGACGGCCGTTCTGAACAACAAATTTTGGATATCGAAAATCACACACAAGCTGTTAAAATTTTATTGGATGACTTGATTCGTTTCGATATTATCAAGGCTTATGACGAGATTACAGGTGTTGGACACCGTGTTGTTGCTGGTGGAGAATATTTCAAAGAATCAACAGTCGTTGAGGGAGATGTTTTAGAAAAAGTTGAAGAGTTGAGCTTGTTGGCTCCTCTCCACAATCCAGCTAATGCAGCAGGTGTTCGTGCCTTCAAGGAATTATTGCCAGACATCACCAGTGTAGTTGTTTTTGATACTTCATTCCACACAAGTATGCCAGAGAAAGCTTATCGCTACCCTCTCCCAACAAAATATTACACAGAAAACAAGGTTCGTAAATATGGTGCCCACGGTACAAGTCACCAGTTTGTAGCAGGAGAAGCCGCAAAACTTTTGGGCCGTCCATTAGAGGACTTGAAATTGATTACTTGCCACATCGGTAATGGTGCTTCTATTACAGCTGTTAAGGGTGGTCAATCTGTCGATACTTCAATGGGCTTCACTCCACTTGGTGGTGTGATGATGGGAACTCGTACAGGGGATATTGACCCAGCTATCATTCCTTACTTAATCCAATATACAGAGGACTTTAACACGCCTGAAGATATTAGTCGCGTCCTCAATCGTGAATCAGGCCTTATGGGTGTTTCAGGCAAATCTAGTGATATGCGCGATGTGATTGCTGCTATGGAAGAAGGGGACCACGATGCCACTTTAGCCTATGAAATGTATGTTGATCGCATTCAAAAACATATCGGTCAATACCTTGCAGTCTTAAATGGAGCAGATGCTATTATCTTTACTGCAGGTATTGGTGAAAATGCTGCAAACGTACGTGAAGATGTTATCTCAGGTATCTCTTGGTTTGGCTGTGATGTTGATCCAGAGAAGAACGTCTTTGGCGTGACAGGAGACATCTCAACAGAGGCAGCGAAGATTCGTGTCTTGGTTATTCCAACAGATGAAGAGCTAGTTATTGCCCGTGACGTTGAACGCTTGAAAAAATAAGTAAAATTAGAAAAAATATTCAGTACAAGGAGTTGGGAAAGAGATTTTTCCAGCTTCTTTTTCTGATGGAAATGTCCAAAACCTTGCTATGATTGGCTTTTTTGAAAAATATGGTATAATAGTAGTAATTTAATAGATGGAGTTGAGTTTTGAAGAAAAACTTTCGTGTAAAAAGAGAGAAAGATTTTAAGGCGATTTTCAAGGAGGGGACAAGTTTTGCTAATCGCAAATTTGTTGTCTACCAATTAGAAAATCAGAAAAACCATTTTCGAGTAGGTCTATCAGTTAGCAAAAAACTGGGGAATGCCGTCACTAGAAATCAAATTAAGCGACGGATTCGGCATATTATCCAGAATGCAAAAGGGAGTCTGGTAGAAGATGTCGATTTTGTTGTCATTGCTCGAAAAGGAGTCGAAACCTTGGGATACGCAGAGATGGAGAAAAATCTACTCCACGTATTAAAATTATCAAAGATTTACCAGGAAGGAAATGGGAGTGAAAAAGAAACTACAGTTGACTAGTTTGCTAGGACTGTCTCTATTGATCATGGCAGCCTGTGCAACAAATGGGACAACGAGCGATATTACAGCCGATTCAGCTGATTTTTGGAGTAAATTTGTTTACTTCTTTGCGGAAATCATTCGCTTTTTATCATTTGATATCAGTATCGGAGTGGGGATTATTCTCTTTACGGTCTTGATTCGTACAGTTCTCTTGCCGGTCTTTCAAGTGCAAATGGTGGCTTCTAGAAAAATGCAGGAAGCTCAACCACGCATTAAGGCGCTTCGAGAACAATATCCAGGTCGAGATATGGAAAGCAGAACCAAGCTAGAGCAAGAAATGCGTAAAGTCTTTAAAGAAATGGGTGTCAGACAGTCAGATTCTCTTTGGCCGATTTTGATTCAGATGCCGGTTATCTTGGCCTTGTTCCAAGCTCTATCAAGAGTTGACTTTTTAAAGACAGGTCATTTCTTATGGATTAACCTTGGTGGTGTGGATACAACCCTTGTTCTTCCGATTTTAGCAGCAGTATTCACCTTTTTAAGTACTTGGCTGTCCAACAAAGCCTTGTCTGAGCGTAATGGGGCTACGACTGCGATGATGTATGGGATTCCAGTCTTGATTTTTATCTTTGGGGTTTATGCTCCGAGCGGAGTTGCTCTCTACTGGGCAGTGTCCAATGCTTATCAAGTCTTGCAAACCTATTTCTTGAACAATCCATTCAAGATTATCGCAGAGCGAGAGGCGGTAGTTCAGGCACAGAAAGATTTGGAAAATAGAAAAAGAAAAGCCAAGAAAAAGGCTCAGAAAATGAAATAATAAGGAGGAATCTGGTAATGGTAGTATTTACAGGTTCAACTGTTGAAGAAGCAATCCAGAAAGGATTGAAAGAATTAGATATTCCAAGAATGAAGGCTCATATCAAAGTCATTTCTCGTGAGAAAAAAGGGTTTCTTGGCTTATTTGGTAAAAAACCAGCCCAAGTGGATATCGATGCTATTAGTGAAACGACAGTTGTAAAAGCAAACCAACAAGCTGTAAAGGGAGTTCCAAAGCAAATTAATGATTTGAATGAGCCTGTTAAAACAGTCAGTGAAGCAACGGTTGATTTGGGTCATGTTGTAGAGGCAATTAAAAAGATTGAAGAGGGAGGCCAAGGTATTTCTGATGAAGTCAAGGCTGAAATCTTAAAACATGAAAGACATGCCAGCACTATCTTAGAAGAAACTGGTCACATTGAGATTTTAAATGAATTACAACTTGAAGAAACTGACCTCGAAGAAGTAGTAGAAACTCCTAATATTGAAATCCAAACTGAGCAAACTGAAAGTCAAGAACTAGAAGAATTGGGCTTGAAGGTTGAACCGAGCTTCGATATTGAACAAGTAGCTACGGAAGTAACGACTTATGTTCAAACAATTATTGATGACATGGATGTTGAAGCCACACTTTCAAATGATTATAACCGTCGTAGCATCAATCTACAAATTGACACCAACGAACCAGGTCGTATTATCGGCTACCATGGTAAAGTTTTGAAGGCCTTGCAACTGTTGGCTCAAAATTATCTTTACAACCGCTATTCAAGAACCTTCTACATTACTATTAATGTCAATGATTATGTTGAACACCGTGCAGAAGTCTTGCAGACCTATGCGCAAAAATTGGCGACTCGTGTTTTAGAAGAAGGACGCAGTCATCAGACAGATCCAATGTCGAATAGCGAACGCAAGATTATCCATCGTATTATTTCACGTATGGATGGCGTGACCAGTTACTCTGAGGGTGATGAGCCCAATCGCTATGTCGTTGTAGATACAGAATAAACAAAATCAGGGTTCTCCTGATTTTTTGCTAGCTGGAGGAGATTAAATTAATGTTGAATAAGATAAGAGACTATCTAGACTTTGCAGGTTTGCAGTACCGTAATCCTGATAAAGCGGGAGCAGAGCGAGAGAAGATGCTGGCATTTCGCCACAAAGGTCAAGAGGCCAGAAAGGCTTTTACAGAGCTAGCCAAAGCCTTTCAAGTAAGGCATCCAGAATGGCAACTCCAACAGACAAGCCAGTGGATGAATCAGGCGCAACGTTTGCGACCACATTTCTGGGTCTATCTACAGAGAGACGGACAAGTGACAGAACCTATGTTGGCCCTTCGTTTGTATGGAGTACCCTCTGATTTTGGTGTCTCACTAGAAGTTAGTTTTATCGAGCGCAAGAAAGATGAGCAAACTTTGGAGAAACAAACCAAGGTATTAGAAGTTCCAGTTGTAGAAGGAATTTATTATCTAGCCTACTCTGATGGTCAAAGTCAAAGATGGGATGCGAACGAAGAAAATCGTAAAATTTTAAGAAATAAAATATCTAATCAGGAAGTCCGAAAAGTGTTAGTTAAGGCAGATGTTTCTTTTATTGAAAATCAATCATTAGAAGTGATTTTAGAAAAATTAGATGAAGCTTATGAGCGCTTACTTCCCTACTATCAGGCGACTAGAGGATAGCAAATAGAATACTGATTTACGTCGAATTGTTTAATTGCTATTCTATGTATTTTTTCATATAATAGTAAAATAGAATGTGTGATACAATAATCACCTCAAATAGAAAGGAAATTCTATGTCAAATCTATCTGTTAATGCAATTCGTTTCCTAGGTATTGACGCTATCAACAAAGCCAACTCAGGTCACCCAGGTGTTGTTATGGGAGCGGCTCCGATGGCTTACAGCCTCTTTACAAAACAACTTCGTATCAATCCAGCTCAACCAAACTGGATCAACCGCGACCGCTTTATTCTTTCAGCAGGTCATGGTTCAATGCTTCTTTATGCCCTTCTTCACCTTTCTGGTTTTGAAGATGTTAGCATGGATGAGATTAAGAGCTTCCGTCAGTGGGGTTCAAAAACACCAGGCCACCCAGAATTTGGACATACAGCAGGGATTGATGCTACAACAGGTCCTCTAGGACAAGGGATTTCAACTGCCACTGGTTTTGCCCAGGCAGAACGTTTCTTGGCAGCCAAATATAACCGCGAAGGTTACAATATCTTTGACCACTATACTTATGTTATTTGTGGAGACGGAGATTTGATGGAAGGTGTTTCAAGTGAGGCGGCTTCATACGCAGGTTTGCAAAAACTAGACAAGTTGGTTGTTCTTTATGATTCAAATGACATCAACTTGGATGGTGAGACAAAAGATTCCTTTACAGAAAGTGTTCGTGACCGTTACAATGCCTACGGTTGGCATACAGCCTTGGTTGAAGATGGGACAGACTTGGAAGCTATCCATGCAGCTATCGAAACAGCTAAAGCTTCAGGCAAACCATCTTTGATTGAAGTGAAGACTGTTATTGGATACGGTTCTCCAAACAAACAGGGAACTAATGCCGTACACGGTGCTCCTCTTGGAGCAGATGAAACTGCAGCAACTCGTCAAGCCCTTGGTTGGGACTACGAACCATTTGAAATCCCAGAACAAGTATATGCTGATTTCAAAGAACATGTTGCAGACCGTGGTGCATCAGCTTATCAAACTTGGACAAAGCTAGTTGCTGATTATAAAGAAGCTCACCCAGAATTGGCTGCAGAAGTCGAAGCTATCATTGATGGACGCGATCCAGTTGAAGTGACTCCAGCAGACTTCCCAACCTTAGAAAACGGCTTTTCTCAAGCAACTCGTAACTCGAGTCAGGATGCTTTGAACGTTGTGGCAGCTAAGTTGCCAACTTTCTTGGGTGGATCAGCTGACCTAGCTCACTCAAACATGACTTATATCAAGACTGACGGACTTCAAGACGATGCCAATCGCTTGAACCGTAACATTCAGTTTGGTGTCCGCGAATTTGCAATGGGAACGATCTTGAACGGGATGGCTCTTCATGGTGGACTTCGTGTATACGGTGGAACTTTCTTCGTCTTCTCTGACTATGTGAAGGCAGCTGTCCGCTTGTCAGCCTTGCAAGGTCTTCCTGTGACTTATGTCTTTACCCACGATTCTATTGCAGTTGGGGAAGATGGTCCAACTCACGAACCAGTTGAGCACTTAGCAGGACTTCGTGCTATGCCAAATCTGAATGTTTTCCGTCCAGCAGATGCGTGTGAAACGCAAGCAGCTTGGTACCTTGCAGTGACAAGTGAGAAAACACCAACTGCCCTTGTCTTGACACGTCAAAACTTGACTGTTGAAGAGGGAACAGACTTCGACAAGGTTGCTAAAGGTGCTTATGTCGTCTATGAAAATGCAGCAGATTTTGATACAATCTTGATTGCGACAGGTTCAGAGGTCAATCTAGCTGTCTCAGCTGCTAAAGAATTGGCTAGTCAAGGCGAAAAAGTCCGCGTAGTCAGCATGCCATCTACAGATGTCTTTGATAAACAAGATGCAGCTTACAAGGAAGAAATCCTTCCAAATGCAGTTCGCCGTCGTGTTGCAGTCGAAATGGGTGCAAGTCAAAACTGGTACAAATATGTTGGTCTAGATGGTGCTGTTCTTGGTATTGATACCTTCGGAGCCTCTGCCCCAGCACCAAAAGTATTGGCAGAATATGGCTTTACTGTTGAAAATCTTGTAAAAGTCGTTCAAAACTTGAAATAATCCTAAAAATCAGGGCGTAAGCTCTGGTTTTTCTGGTTTTTCTTACTAGAAAAGCAAGGTACAATCTTGTAAAAGTAGCTGAAATTTGATATAGTAGTCCTATGTAAAAGACAAAGGAGAAACTAATGAATCCAAATTATACATTTTTAATCATACTAGTCCTTATGATGGGTTTGATGTTCTTTACGCAACGCTCTCAAAAGAAACAAGCACAAAAACGTATGGAAAGTTTAAACAAACTACAAAAAGGCTATGAAGTGATTACAATCGGTGGACTTTACGGAACAGTCGATGAAGTAGATACGGAGAAGAGAACGATTGTTCTTGATGTAGATGGAGTTTACTTGACTTTTGAACTAGCTGCTATCAAGACCGTATTGCCGCTGAAAGAAACAGCTTCACTCGAAGGCGCAATTGAAAAATAAGACGGGATTACTAACTCCCGTTTTTCTATAAAAGAAAGGAAATGGGATGAAAAAACTAGTCTTTGTCTGCCTGGGAAATATTTGCCGTAGCCCTATGGCCGAGTTTGTTATGAAATCAATGACAGCTAATTATGAAATTCAAAGTCGAGCGACTTCCTCTTGGGAACATGGCAATCCGATTCATAAGGGAACTCAAGGGATTTTTCAAGAGTATGAGATTCCTTATGATAACTGCAAGACATCGCTTCAGATTAGTAAGGAAGATTTTGAAGCCTTTGATTATATTATCGGAATGGACGCTTCAAATGTTTCTGACTTACGTCAGATGTGTCCAGTAGACTGTCAAGATAAGATTTACTCATTTGCATCTGAAAGTGTTCCAGATCCTTGGTATACTGGAGATTTTGAAGAAACTTATCAGCGTGTTCAAGAGGGTTGTCAAGCATGGTTAGAACGTTTAGAAAAGGAGAGTGAAGGTGGGAAATCTTAAGAATTTTTACGACAAGTATCGTGTCTATCTGACTCGTCCACGTTTAGAACTTCTAGCAGTAGTTACCATTGCTATCTGTGCTGTACTCGTCTTTTTCCTAAATATTCCCGGAAAAGGTGTCTTAAAACTCGATAATGGAACGATTGTTTACGATGGCAGTCTTGTCCGTGGTAAAATGAATGGACAAGGTACCATCACCTTCCAAAATGGAGATCAATATACAGGTGGTTTCAACAATGGAGCCTTCAACGGAAAAGGTACCTTTCAATCCAAAGAAGGCTGGACCTACGAAGGTGATTTTGTAAATGGTCAGGCTGAAGGAAAAGGGAAACTAACAACAGAACAAGAAGTTGTTTATGAAGGGACTTTTAAACAAGGCGTTTTTCAACAAAAATAAAGCCTCCTTATCAAAGGAGGTATTATTAGAACTGCAAAGTAAGCGCTTACCTGCAAATCCCTTTCTTTCCAAGTTCCTCTTCCAATCAAGTTTGTGAAATAAAAAATATTTGAAATAAATTTCACAAATTCCAAAGATAAGACCTGATAAGAAAAGAAAATGAGAAAAATTTCACAAGGAACTAAAAATTCTTTGTGAAATGTTCATGAAACTGTTTACAAAGTTGAAATAATGCGTTATAATAAACTTGTGAAAAAATTAACAAAGGATTAAATCCTTGAAAGCTATGGAGGAAAATATGGCTGATAAAAAAACTGTGACACCAGAGGAAAAGAAACTCGCTGCTGAAAAACATGTAGATGAGTTGGTGCAAAAAGCTCTCGTAGCCCTTGAAGAAATGCGTAAATTGGATCAAGAGCAAGTCGACTATATTGTGGCCAAAGCGTCAGTAGCAGCTTTGGATGCCCATGGAGAATTGGCTTTACATGCCTTTGAAGAAACAGGACGTGGTGTGTTTGAAGATAAAGCAACTAAGAACTTGTTTGCTTGTGAACACGTAGTAAACAACATGCGCCATACTAAGACAGTTGGCGTTATTGAAGAGGACGATGTAACAGGTTTAACCCTTATTGCTGAACCGGTCGGTGTTGTTTGTGGTATCACTCCAACAACAAACCCAACATCAACAGCAATCTTCAAATCATTGATTTCATTGAAGACACGTAACCCAATCGTCTTTGCCTTCCATCCATCAGCACAAGAATCATCTGCTCATGCAGCACGTATCGTCCGCGATGCAGCTATCGCAGCAGGAGCTCCTGAAAACTGTGTGCAATGGATTACTCAACCATCTATGGAAGCAACTAGTGCCCTTATGAACCACGAAGGTATTGCAACAATTCTTGCAACAGGTGGTAATGCCATGGTTAAAGCGGCTTACTCATGTGGTAAACCAGCTCTTGGGGTAGGTGCCGGAAACGTTCCAGCTTATGTTGAAAAATCAGCTAACATTCGCCAAGCTGCACACGATATCGTCATGTCTAAATCATTTGATAACGGTATGGTCTGTGCATCTGAACAAGCGGTTATCATTGATAAAGAAATTTACGATGAATTTGTAGCAGAGTTCAAATCTTACCATACTTACTTTGTAAACAAGAAAGAAAAAGCTCTTCTTGAAGAATTCTGCTTTGGCGTGAAAGCAAACAGCAAAAACTGTGCTGGTGCAAAATTGAACGCTGACATCGTTGGTAAACCAGCAACTTGGATTGCAGAACAAGCAGGATTTACAGTTCCAGAAGGAACAAACATTCTTGCTGCTGAATGTAAAGAAGTTGGTGAAAATGAGCCATTGACTCGTGAAAAATTATCACCAGTTATCGCAGTTTTGAAATCTGAAAGCCGTGAAGATGGTATTATTAAGGCTCGTCAAATGGTTGAATTTAACGGTCTTGGTCACTCAGCAGCCATCCATACAGCTGACGAAGAATTGACTAAAGAATTTGGTAAAGCTGTTAAAGCTATTCGTGTTATCTGTAACTCACCTTCTACTTTCGGTGGTATCGGGGACGTTTACAATGCCTTCTTACCATCATTGACACTTGGATGTGGTTCTTACGGACGCAACTCAGTTGGGGATAACGTTAGTGCCATTAACCTCTTGAATATCAAAAAAGTCGGAAGACGGAGAAATAACATGCAATGGATGAAACTTCCTTCAAAAACATACTTTGAACGTGATTCAATTCAATACCTTCAAAAATGTCGTGACGTTGAACGTGTCATGATCGTTACTGACCATGCCATGGTAGAGCTTGGTTTCCTTGATCGTATCATCGAACAACTTGATCTTCGTCGTAATAAGGTTGTTTACCAAATCTTTGCTGATGTAGAACCAGATCCAGATATCACAACTGTAAACCGTGGTACTGAGATTATGCGTGCCTTTAAACCAGATACAATCATCGCTCTTGGTGGTGGTTCTCCGATGGATGCCGCTAAAGTAATGTGGCTCTTCTACGAACAACCAGAAGTGGACTTCCGTGACCTTGTTCAAAAATTCATGGATATCCGTAAACGTGCCTTCAAATTCCCATTGCTTGGTAAGAAGACTAAATTCATCGCTATCCCAACTACATCTGGTACAGGATCTGAAGTAACACCATTTGCCGTTATCTCTGATAAAGCAAACAACCGTAAATACCCAATCGCTGACTACTCATTGACACCAACTGTGGCAATCGTAGACCCTGCCTTGGTATTGACAGTTCCTGGATTTGTTGCTGCGGATACTGGTATGGACGTATTGACTCACGCGACTGAAGCTTACGTATCACAAATGGCTAGCGACTACACTGACGGTCTTGCACTTCAAGCCATCAAACTTGTATTCGAAAACCTTGAAAGCTCAGTTAAGAATGCAGACTTCCACTCACGTGAGAAAATGCATAACGCTTCAACAATCGCTGGTATGGCCTTTGCCAATGCCTTCCTAGGTATTTCTCACTCAATGGCTCATAAGATTGGTGCGCAATTCCACACAATCCACGGTCGTACAAATGCAATCTTGCTTCCATACGTCATCCGCTACAACGGTACACGTCCAGCTAAGACAGCAACATGGCCTAAGTACAACTACTACCGTGCAGATGAAAAATACCAAGATATCGCACGCATGCTTGGACTTCCAGCTTCTACTCCAGAAGAAGGTGTGGAATCTTACGCAAAAGCTGTCTACGAACTTGGTGAGCGCGTAGGTATCCAAATGAACTTCAAAGCACAAGGAATCGATGAAAAAGAATGGAAAGAACATTCTCGTGAATTGGCCTTCCTTGCTTACGAAGATCAATGTTCACCAGCTAACCCACGTCTTCCAATGGTTGACCACATGCAAGAAATCATCGAAGATTCTTACTATGGCTACAAAGAAAGACCAGGACGCCGTAAATAATTGTTATCAGCCTAGAGGCAGGAGTTATCCTGTCTCTTTTTTGTAATTCTATTTGAAAAATGGTATAATCATCGCATATATTTATTTGAAGATCAAATCTTTTATAATCATGCGAGGGGCAAATGAACAAGATAAATGAGTTAGGGGATAAAGTGCGACTTTTAAGAGAGGAGAAAGGACTTAGTCGTCCAGTTTTTTGCGGGGATGAGTCTGAATTATCAGTCCGTCAGCTGGTGCGGATAGAAAAAGGAGAATTTCGCCCGACGATAAAAACACTAGAATATATTGCAGAACGATTAGAAATTCCGTCCTACGTCTTGATGCCAGACTATAAGGAATTACCCAAGCGTTACCAAGAATTAAAGTACTTTCTTTTACATCATCCTGACTATGGAGACAAGGAGTTGCAGGAACAGAAGGAAGAATATTTTGATGAGATTTTTGAGTGTTTTTATGATGATTTGCCACGTGATGAGAAGGTGCTAGTGGATTGTCTTCAAGCTATAGATGCAGTGAGAGCAACTGGTAATTCTTTGTATGGTACCAGTTTGCTTGAAAATGGTCTGCATAACTTACTATCCAGAGATGTATATAAAGCCGAGGACTTGTTGAAATTGAGACTGTATTTCAACTGTCAGTTAATGGATGGTTTAAATGTGGGTGAGATAAAAAAGTCTGAGCATGAAACTATTCTTTGTTTTCATGACAAACTAAGTTCTCAGGTTGATAAGATAGAGTTCGATTGTTTGGACTTGCTTAGAGATTCCTTGTTAGCTTCTTTAGCTTGTATAGAAATTATGGGGCTGTTTCGTTATTTTAAGAGAGCAGTTGAGACCTTAAATAAAATAGGGCAGAAAACACGAGATTTTCAAAAACAACCGATTGTCTTGATGGTAGAATGGAAATATTATATTCAGATGGATTATGATACATCCAAACAAAAGTATGAAGAAGCAAAAATGATGGCGAGGATGTTTGGCAATGAGAAGTTAATCGTTAGTTTAGATAATGAATGGAGCGAAGACTTAGAAAGGTATTGCTAAATGCTTTATAGGAGTGACATTTCTGTCATTGAGGGAATGCCGCTTTTTTGTTACAATGAATTTTATACTCAATGAAAATCAAAGAGCAAACTAGGAAACTAGCCGCAGGCTGTACTTGAGTACGGCAAGGCGACGTTGACGTGGTTTGAATTTGATTTTCGAAGAGTATTACTTGATATACATCCAGAAGCAAACTAGGCAATAGAGAGAAAATTCTAAGTAGTAGGCCCATAGGGTAAATCAGTGCTGATGTTGCTTGAAGGATTTTCTGTAAGTATGATGTATGACGATAACAGTTTTAAACAAGGGGGAAAGAATGTCCATTTTATCCATTAAAAATATTTCAAAATTTTATGCCTTGGACGGTAAACATCAAGAACAGGCTTTAAAGAATATAAACCTGCAGATTGCAAAAGGTAAAATTACAGCGATTTACGGGCCGTCGGGCTGTGGCAAAACTAGCTTGCTAAACATTATCAGTGGTCTAGATAGACAATATGAAGGAGTTTTAGAATTTAAAGGGGAATCCCTCCGTGACTTATCAGAGATTGAACTAACTCAATTTCGTAAAAACAAGATTGGATTTGTGTTTCAAAACTTTAACCTTATTCCTCATCAGTCTGTTTTGGACAATGTCAAGCTACCTCTCTATGTCAAAGATTTATCTGACAGGGAGATGACAATGATTGCAAAGGAGCAATTAAGTAACTTGGGTATGGAGCCTTTTATGGCTAAAAATGTTAAACAGCTTTCTGGCGGGCAAAAGCAACGCGTAGCAATAGCGCGTGCGCTGGTAAATCAGCCTGATATGATTGTAGCAGATGAGCCAACGGGTTCGCTGGATTCTCAATCCCAAGAAAAGGTACTGGAGGTATTTAAAAATTTAGCCCAAACAGGGAAAACAGTATTGATTGTAACCCATAATCCAGAGGTTGCTGAATATGCAGACGTGATTATCAAAATGAAGGATGGTGAAGTCGTTGAAGAAGTCAAAAAATAAAGGATTATCATTGAAAAATAAATTCAAACTTTCTTTAAATAACTTTCTGGAAAGAAAGTGGCGTAACCTATTGATTGCGCTAGCAACCTCAATCGGTTTTGTAGGAGTCTTAATTTCTTTCGGCTTGGGAAATGCTTTGATTTCGATGATTGATGAAAATACGAATGGAGGTCAAATCCCTTCTCAAGTTCAGATTGGTTTAAATACAGAAAATGCTGGACGAGGCTTCTTGAATCAAGATGATAAGAACTATATCACGGATACAGTTGGGAAAGAAGCTATTAAATATTTGGAGAGTCCTTTTGGGATGACTATGGCAAATATTACTATAGATGGGCAAGAAATGGATCTGAGTCAAACGATGCCTTCTTATGCTCAAGTAGTGAGTCTCTATGAGGATACAAGTATTTCTGTTAGTAGTAATGAGGCGGACAAAGTATTAGCTGGTTCCCTCTATACTGATGCAAATGAACAGGGCTTGACGATTCCAATCAGTTTACTAAAAAATTGGAATGAACAGACAGGAAACAATCTGACAGCTAGTGATGTTATTGGCAAATCAGTCTCAGCAAGTATTGTAGAAAATGCTGCCGAAGCTAGCAAGACTGCTCAATTTCAAACAACGATTGTACGTGTAATCAATGATGAAGATGACCTGGAGGACAGCAACAGTTTCATGCCGTCTCATCAAATGGAAACGATTTTGAAAGAAGCTGGATTTACAAAAGCTGTATCTTATTTTATCTTGGAACTCAAAGATCCATCACAAACAAAAGCGATAACAGAAGAATTACAGAAAAATAAGAAGTATACCGTTCTTTCTCAACAGAAGGTTCTTGATATTGTGATTACCTTTATTCGTGTCATTCAGGGATTGTTGATTGTGCTTTCATCACAAGCTATTGTGGTAGCAGCGGTCATGATTGGTATCATTATTTACATCAATATCATGCAACGTTCTAAGGAAATAGGTGTCATGAAGGCAGTTGGTTATCAAAATCGTGATGTCAAAGGAATTTTTATTTACGAGGCTATCTGGATTGTAGGAATCGCCTTGCTGCTGGCATTTTTGCTTGCACAAGGGGTGGGAAGTTTGGCGAATGCGATTGTAAGTCACTTTTACCCATCCATCACTAAGGTTTTTGAATTAAATCTTTTATCTGTTTTAGGAACTCTAGTTTTCGCTCTATTACTTGGTTATGTCTCAGCCTACTTCCCAGCGCGTAAAATTAGTAAAATGGATCCTGTAGAATCGCTACGATATGAATAGTAAGGAAGTTCTTGATTTATAGCCTTAAAAAGAAACTAACATAGAAAAACAATGCCCGTACTTGCAATTAAACTTAAATAGTTATATAATAGGTTTGTTGAAAGGTGATTTGTAGTGATTCAAGTTACTCTTTTCACAATAAAAATTTCATGATTTTCATAAGGAGGAAATCACTAATGGTAGTTAAAGTTGGTATTAACGGTTTCGGACGTATCGGTCGTCTTGCTTTCCGTCGTATCCAAAACGTAGAAGGTGTTGAAGTTACTCGTATCAACGACCTTACAGATCCAGTTATGCTTGCACACTTGTTGAAATACGACACAACTCAAGGTCGTTTCGACGGTACTGTTGAAGTTAGAGAAGGTGGATTTGAAGTTAACGGTAAATTCATCAAAGTTTCTGCTGAACGTGATCCAGAACAAATCGACTGGGCTAACGACGGTGTAGAAATCGTTCTTGAAGCTACTGGTTTCTTTGCTAAGAAAGCAGCTGCTGAAAAACACTTGCACGCTGGTGGAGCTAAAAAAGTTGTTATCACTGCTCCTGGTGGAAACGACGTTAAAACAGTTGTATTCAACACTAACCACGACGTTCTTGACGGTACTGAAACAGTTATCTCAGGTGCTTCATGTACTACAAACTGCTTGGCTCCTATGGCTAAAGCTCTTCAAGATAACTTTGGTGTTGTTGAAGGATTGATGACTACTATCCACGCTTACACTGGTGACCAAATGATCCTTGACGGACCACACCGTGGTGGTGACCTTCGCCGTGCTCGCGCTGGTGCTGCAAACATCGTTCCTAACTCAACTGGTGCTGCAAAAGCTATCGGTCTTGTAATCCCAGAATTGAACGGTAAACTTGACGGATCTGCACAACGCGTTCCAACTCCAACTGGATCAGTTACTGAATTGGTAGCAGTTCTTGAAAAGAACGTTACTGTTGATGAAGTGAACGCAGCTATGAAAGCAGCTTCAAACGAATCATACGGTTACACAGAAGATCCAATCGTATCTTCAGATATCGTAGGTATGTCTTACGGTTCATTGTTTGACGCAACTCAAACTAAAGTTCTTGACGTTGACGGTAAACAATTGGTTAAAGTTGTATCATGGTACGACAACGAAATGTCATACACTGCACAACTTGTTCGTACTCTTGAATACTTCGCAAAAATCGCTAAATAATTCATGAGTCGATAAAAAGCAAGGCCTCTGGTCTTGCTTTTTAAATATTAAAAAATGGATGACGCTATCATCCATTCTTTTTTAATTCTTTTTCAAAAGTATCTGATAGGGTAGTGAAGCTTAATTTCTCTAGAGTAAGCGGATGGGTAAAGGACAGTCGAAAGGCATGAAGCATAAGCCGACTTGTTTTTGATTTACTATTATAGAGAGGGTCGCCTAAAATAGGGAAGTTATGATGCGAAAGGTGCA
Organism: Streptococcus sp. 5346; assembly: GCF_013277455.1. Taxonomy (GTDB): domain Bacteria; phylum Bacillota; class Bacilli; order Lactobacillales; family Streptococcaceae; genus Streptococcus. The sequence continues at coordinate 5,204 of NZ_VMMY01000020.1, read as the reverse complement.
CACGAATCTGATGGGTTCGCCCTGTCTTTAGCTTGCAACGAACCAAGGAAGTCTTGTTTGGAAATTGCTTTAATCTGCTTACATGCGTTTCGGCATATTGCCCATTTTTTGTATCAACTACTCGTTTTCTGCGATCATGGCGATCACGTCCGATTTTGTCTTTGAAAACAAGTTCTTTGCTGCTGATATTTCCGTCAACGAGTGCCCAATATTCTCTAGAAATCTCTTTTTTCTCCAATAAGCGATTGAGAATGGGCAGGATAAAAGGATTTTTTGCAAAGAGAACCAAACCACTAGTTTCCATGTCTAGGCGATGAACGACATAGCAGGTTTGGCCAACATAGGCACTGACATGGTTAAGAAGAGCGATTTCGTTTGGCTGATTACCATGCGTTTTCATCCCCTCAGATTTGTTTACAATAATCAAGTGTTGATCTTGATAAACTTCCTGAACGAGGTTTGGGTTGCCCCAAGGAATTTCTTTTTTGGGATAATCTTCCTCGTCAAAAGTCAATTGACAAACATCTCCAGGATTTACCGTCTCGTTCCAATGAACTTCTCGCTGATTAATCAAAATGTGTTTTTTGATTCTCAAAAAATGACGGATTTTTCTAGGTATGAGGAGTTGTTCCTCAAGTAATTGCTTTACCGTCATTTGAGGTAGAGAGTCTGGTAATGTAAATGTGAATTTCATACAGATATTGTAACAAAAAAAGACCTATTTTGATAGGAAATAGCTAAATTCTTGTCTTCCTATGACGAAGATGATAAAATAAACGCATGAAATTAGATAAATTATTTGAGAAATTTCTTTCTCTTTTTAAAAAAGAAACAAGTGAACTAGAGGACTCTGATTCTACTAGCTTACGTCGCTCTCGTAGTGATCGAAAAAAATTAGCCCAAGTAGGTCCAATTCGAAAATTCTGGCGTCGCTATCATCTAACAAAGATTGTCCTTATACTAGGTTTGAGTGCAGGCTTGCTAGTTGGAACCTATTTGTTTGCTGTAGCCAAATCAACCAATGTCAATGATTTGCAAAACGCTTTAAAAACTCGGACACTCATTTTTGACCGTGAAGAAAAAGAGGCTGGTGCTTTGTCTGGTCAAAAGGGAACCTACGTTGAACTGACTGATATCAGTAAAAATTTGCAGAATGCCGTTATTGCGACAGAAGACCGTTCTTTCTATAAAAACGACGGGATTAACTATGGTCGCTTCTTCTTGGCGATTGTCACTGCTGGTCGTTCGGGTGGTGGCTCTACTATTACCCAGCAGCTGGCTAAAAACGCCTATTTGTCACAGGATCAAACTGTCGAGAGAAAAGCGAAAGAATTTTTCCTGGCCTTAGAATTAACAAAAAAATATAGTAAGGATCAGATTTTAACCATGTACCTTAACAACGCCTATTTTGGAAATGGTGTGTGGGGTGTAGAAGATGCGAGTAAGAAATATTTTGGAGTTTCTGCATCAGAGGTGAGTCTGGATCAAGCTGCGACTCTGGCAGGGATGCTCAAAGGACCGGAATTGTATAATCCCTTGAATTCTGTAGAGGATTCTACCAATCGGCGCGATACTGTTTTGCAGAATATGGTTGCAGCAGGATATATTGATAAAAACCAAGAAACCGAAGCTGCAGAAGTTGATATGACTTCGCAATTGCACGATAAGTATGAAGGAAAAATCTCAGATTACCGCTATCCTTCTTACTTTGATGCGGTTGTTAATGAAGCTGTTTCTAAGTATAATCTAACAGAGGAAGAAATTGTCAATAATGGCTACCGCATTTATACAGAGCTGGACCAAAACTACCAAGCAAATATGCAGGTTGTCTATGAGAATACATCGCTATTTCCTAGGGCAGAAGATGGAACATTTGCACAATCAGGAAGTGTAGCTCTTGAACCGAAAACAGGAGGAGTTCGTGGAGTTGTCGGTCAAGTTGCTGACAATGATAAAACTGGATTCCGGAATTTCAACTATGCAACCCAATCAAAACGTAGCCCTGGTTCTACAATTAAGCCTTTAGTTGTTTATACGCCAGCAGTTGAGGCAGGTTGGGCTTTGAATAAGCTCTTGGATAACCATACCATGCAGTATAACAGCTATAAGGTAGATAACTATGCAGGAATTAAAACGAGTCGAGAAGTTCCTATGTATCAAGCCTTGGCAGAATCGCTTAATCTACCTGCTGTTGCTGCTGTTAATGATTTGGGTGTTGATAAGGCTTTTGAGGCAGGCGAAAAATTTGGACTCAACATGGAAAAGGTAGACCGTGTTCTTGGTGTCGCCTTGGGAAGTGGTGTCGAAACCAATCCTCTTCAAATGGCTCAAGCATATGCTGCCTTTGCAAATGAAGGTTTAATGCCGGAAGCACATTTTATTAGTAGAATTGAAAATGCTAGTGGTCAGGTCATTGCGAGCCATAAAAATTCACAAAAACGGGTGATTGATAAGTCTGTAGCTGACAAGATGACTAGTATGATGTTGGGTACATTCACTAATGGAACCGGTATTAGTTCATCGCCTGCAGACTATGTCATGGCAGGGAAAACTGGAACAACTGAAGCAGTTTTCAATCCGGAGTATACAAGTGACCAGTGGGTGATCGGTTATACTCCAGATGTAGTGATTAGTCATTGGCTTGGTTTTCCGACCACTGATGAAAATCACTATCTAGCAGGTTCTACATCAAATGGTGCAGCCCATGTCTTTAGAAATATTGCAAATACCATTTTACCTTATACACCAGGAAGTACCTTTACAGTTGAAAATGCTTATAAGCAAAATGGAATTGCACCAGCCAATACAAAAAGACAAGTACAAACCAATGATAATAGCCAGACAGATGATAATTTGTCTGATATTCGAGGACGTGCGCAAAGTCTAGTAGATGAGGCTAGCCGGGCTATCTCAGATGCGAAGATTAAGGAAAAGGCTCAAACAATATGGGATTCGGTAGTCAATCTATTTCGCTAAGATGCTTGTCAAAGCCTAGCTTTCTTGTTATAATAGATAAGATGGAGGCGTTATGGCACTAAAAAAAGCAAGCCTAGCTTGTGCGGTTTGTGGTTCGAGAAACTATTCAATCAAGATTAGTGGAAACCCCAAGCCTACACGACTAGAAGTAAATAAATTTTGTAAGCATTGTGGCAAGTACACTACACACAGAGAAACGAGATAGGAGAGAGCGATGCGTTTTATTGGAGATATTTTTAGACTTCTTAAAGACACAACATGGCCAACTCGCAAGGAAAGCTGGAGAGATTTTCGTTCTATCATGGAATACACAGCTTTCTTTGTAGTAATTATTTACATTTTTGACCAGTTGATTGTTTCAGGTTTGATTCGATTTATTAACATTTTTTAGAAGGTTAGTGGAGTTAATTACACTAGAAATCTTCTATTTATGAAAGGAAATATCATGGATAGTTTTGATAAAGGGTGGTTTGTTTTACAAACTTATTCTGGTTATGAAAATAAGGTAAAAGAAAATCTATTACAACGTGCACAAACCTACAATATGTTGGATAATATTCTACGCGTTGAAATTCCAACACAAACAGTGCAAGTTGAAAAAAATGGAAAGAGAAAAGAAGTAGAAGAAAATCGCTTTCCAGGTTATGTTCTTGTAGAAATGGTCATGACAGATGAAGCTTGGTTTGTTGTACGAAACACACCAAATGTTACAGGATTCGTCGGATCTCACGGAAATAGATCAAAACCAACTCCATTATTGGAACAAGAAATCCGTGACATTTTGGTATCTATGGGACAAACTGTTCAAGAATTTGATTTCGATGTTGAGGTTGGTCAAACTGTACGTATTATTGATGGAGCTTTTGCAGATTATACCGGTAAGATTACGGAGATTGATAACAATAAAGTGAAGATGATTATCTCTATGTTTGGTAATGACACAGTTGCAGAAGTAAACCTAAACCAAATCGCAGAATTATAACCCAAAGAGAGGCAAGACCTCTCTTTTTTTGTGCAGTTGAGACGGTGTAGAGAACAGAATGGATGAAATGTGCCAAAAGTGTTTCTGGATCTGTTAGACTGTACACAGAAAGGGGAAGATTATGCTTAAAGAATTGTATGAAGAAGTCCAGGGAATTGTATATAAGTGTAGAAATGAATATCACCTTCATTTATGGGAGCTATCGGACTGGGACCAAGAGGGAATGATTTGCTTACATGAATTGATTAGTAGAGAAGAAGGACTAGTAGAAGATATTCCTCGTTTACGTAAATACTTCAAAACAAAATTCCGGAATCGAATTTTAGACTATATCCGTAAACAAGAGAGCCACAAACGAAGATATAATAAAGAACCTTATGAAGAAGTGGGTGAGATAAGTCATCGTATAAGTGAGGGCGGTCTGTGGCTAGATGATTATTATCTCTTTCATGAAACACTAAGAGATTATAGAAACAAACAAAGTAAAGAGAAACAAGAAGAACTAGAACGCGTCTTAAGAGATGAACGCTTCCGAGGGCGTCAAAGAGTGTTAAGAGACTTACGTATTGTGTTTAAAGAGTTTGACATCCGTACTCATTAGGAATTCATGCAAAAAAGTAAAAAAGTTTAAAAAAGGTGTTGACAAAGTTTGAAAAGTCGGTATAATAGTAAGAGTTGAAAATAACAACTCTGGTCCGTTGGTCAAGGGGTTAAGACACCGCCTTTTCACGGCGGTAACACGGGTTCGAATCCCGTACGGACTATGGTATGTTGCGGTAGGAACACTTGATGAAAAAAGATTAAAAAAGTTTCAAAAAAGTGTTGACAAGCGAAAGTGGCTGTGATATACTAATATAGTTGTCGCTTGAAAGAAGCGAGTGACAAAGACCTTTGAAAACTGAACAAGACGAACCAATGTGCAGGGCACTACAACTGAAGTTGTAGTACTGAACAATGAAAAAAACAATAAATCTGTCAGTGACAGAAATGAGTGAGAACTCAAACTTTTAATGAGAGTTTGATCCTGGCTCAGGACGAACGCTGGCGGCGTGCCTAATACATGCAAGTAGAACGCTGAAGGAGGAGCTTGCTTCTCCGGATGAGTTGCGAACGGGTGAGTAACGCGTAGGTAACCTGCCTGGTAGCGGGGGATAACTATTGGAAACGATAGCTAATACCGCATAAGAGTAGATGTTGCATGACATTTGCTTAAAAGGTGCAATTGCATCACTACCAGATGGACCTG